>CAUZQF010000141.1:0-6399 GCA_963581905.1 Dehalococcoidia bacterium | reverse complement strand
TGTGCAGCACTGGCATAATTGGCGTCGAGCTACCTATGGCCTTGCTGAGACAAAACGTCAGCAACATACGCATGGCTGACGACGGCGGGCACGATTTTGCCGGAAGCCTCATGACGACCGATACCAGGCGCAAAGAGATCGCAGTCTCGGTAGAGATTGACGGCACGAAAGTCACGCTGGGTGGAGGAGCCAAGGGCGTGGGCATGATCCACCCCAATATGGCCACCATGCTGGCCTTCGTATCCACCGATGCCAATGTAGAGCAGAAGTTCCTGCAGACTGCCCTAAGCGAAGCTGTGGACTCCTCTTTCAACATGTGCTCCGTTGACGGCGACCAGAGTACCAACGACACGGTGCTGGTCTTCGCCAATGGTCAGGCAGGGGGAGCAGCTATAGAGGCAGGTTCGGCGGCGGCGCAAGCCTTCCAGGAGGCTCTCACCTATGTATGTATCTCACTGGCGAAAGACATGGTCCGCGACGGCGAAGGCGCCCAGAAGCTGATTGATGTCACTGTAGAAAGCGCCACAACGTTGTCGGACGCTCGCAAGGCAGCACGAGAGATCGCATCGTCTTCGCTGGTCAAAGCCATGGTGCATGGCAACGACCCAAACTGGGGTCGCATCATGATGGCTTTGGGCAAGAGCGGCTCGGACATGGAAGAGTCGAAGATCGATATTTTCATCAACGATATCCAGATAGTTCACAACGGAATCGCCATTCCTTATCACAACGATGTTGTTGTAGGAGCGATGGCCGGCTCGCCTGAGGTGCGCTTCCGCGTCAGCCTTAATATCGGCGATGCCACTGCAACGGGTTGGGGATGCGACCTTACTGAAGAGTACGTAACCTTCAACTCCGCGTACAGCACCTAAGCTGTTAAGTAGATCTGATATGGAAAATCACGCTCACCTAGAAACAGATGCCTCCAGATTGGGCGATACCGACGCCGTGAATGTTCAAGAGGACCCGGTCAAGGTGCCACAGCCCAGTGGGACGATAGTAGTCAAAATCGGCGGCAGCACTCTCGGAAGTCATGACACCACGTTGAAAGACCTGGTAGAACTTCAGCGGGATGGCATGAACCCGGTTGTCGTCCATGGCGGCGGCAAGATCATAAGCCAGTGGATGGAGAAGCAGGGTGTCAGGCCCCGTTTCGTTCGCGGCCTTCGTGTAACGGACGAGCCAAGCCTGGACATTGTTGTTGCTGTACTAACTGGCCTTATCAACAAGAACCTCGTGGCATCCCTAGTCAACATGGGCGCCAAAGCAATGGGCATTAGCGGCGCTGACGACGGCATGCTCAGAGCTGAAATCAAAGACCCCGAACTGGGACTTGTAGGCAACGTGGTGTCGGTAAACGCCGACCCAATCAAGGCCATAATGAAAGCTGGCTGCATACCCGTAATCGCACCTGTGGCTATGCTTCTCAGTGAGGACGAGCCCAACAGCAACGATTTCGAGGCAACTTTCCTTAATATCAACGCAGATACCGCTGCAGGGGAAATTGCTTCCGCCCTCGGTGCCGAGCGTCTGGTATTTCTTACCGACGTAGATGGAGTGCTAGACACCTCGCGCCGACTTATACCAAGGCTGACTGAACGACAGGCCTTGGGCCTTATAAGCTCCAACGTAGCCGCTGGAGGAATGATCCCGAAGTTGGAAGCGTGCGTAACTGCGCTGAAGTCGGGTGGCATCTCGCAGATCGTTGACGGTCGCAAACCCATGGCGCTGAGAGACAGTGTCGCAGGAAAGACATTCGGAACACGGGTCGGATAAATAAAGGAGAATAATGGCAGGTAATTATCAGGACGGGAACGGCGACGGCCCACCAATCGAGTTTAACGCCGCTCAATTACAGGAGCAGTTAGGCGGACTCGTTAAGTGGGGAGCGATCATCGTTGCGGTGATCGTGGTATTCGTGGTTCTGACCTTCTTTAGGTCTGTCTATGCGGACTGGCTCTGGTTTGACAACCTGGGTTTCAAGGGCGTGTTTGTCAAAGTAATAACAACACGAATTGTTCTCTTTGCAATTGGCGCGGTCATTTTCGCGGCTTTTGCGGGACCGAGTCTGTTCTTCGCTTACAAATCTTCAGACGGCCCTATTACTTTGCCGATTCCCGAGGATGCTCTGCCCCTTATACGGCGTTTGATCATCTGGGTGTCTGTCGGCGTTGTGGCGCTGGCCAGCGTGATATTCGGAGGGGTCCTATCCTCCCAATGGGAGATCTTTCTCCGCTTCACGAACTCGGTGCCCTTCGGCGAAATAGACCCCATCTTTGGTAAAGACCTGTCCTTCTACATATTCTCGCTGCCCATGCTGGACTTTATCCAGAGTTGGCTGTTGGGCGCCGCTATCATCACCTTATTGGGAACGGTAGGCCTTTACTTCGTCAGGTTCAGCCTGCGCGGCATGAGCTTCGCCTTCACCCCGGGCCTGCGACTACACCTGTCCATTATCGGCGCCATCATCCTGTTTATTATCGCTGGCGGACACTGGCTGGACCGGTGGAGCCTTCTGGTCTCAGAACACGGAGCGATATTCGGAGCGGCATACGCCGACGTAAACGCAAGAATGCCCGCGATGCTTATCCTGACCATCGTCGCAATAGGCAGCGCAATTCTGATGCTGGTAAACGCATACTTAAAGGGAGCGCGGCTTCTTGTCGGAGCGATCGCCCTCTGGGTCGTGATGTCTATCCTGGTCGGCGGCGTATGGCCGTCACTGATGCAGCGATTCACAGTTAACCCTAACGAGTTTGTTAAGGAACAGCCTTACTTAGAGCGGAACATCGAATTCACACGTAAGGGCTTCGGTCTGGACATCATCACGGAGGAGTTCTTCCCCGCCGAAGCTAATATAGACTCGGAAGTCATCAATAATAACCTCAAAACAATTAATAACATTCGCCTGTGGGACTACCGCCCCCTGTCCAGCGTTTATCGTCAGATACAGCTGATCAGGCCGTACTACGAGTTCAAGGACGCGGACGTGGACCGGTACATTATCGACGGAGAGTTGAAGCAGGTCCTGCTGTCGGCACGCGAGGTCGCGCCTGAGAAGCTCGACGCGCAGACTCAGAGCTGGACCAACACCAAGCTTGTCTACACCCACGGCATCGGCGCTGCCATGAGCCCCGTAACGGAGTTCACGTCTGAGGGCAGACCGGAGTTCTTCGCAAAGGATATTCCCGCTGACGGCAGGATTCCTATTCAGTCAAACGCCCCCGGAAGCACTCCAGACATAGTGGTTGAAAATCCCCGGATCTACTACGGCGAAAACACTGTGGATTACGTGATCGTCAACACGCAGACTCAGGAACTGGACTACCAGACCGAAAGTGGCGAGCTAATAAGGACTACCTACGACGGCACCGGTGGTGTAAGGCTTAGCTCTTTTGTAAGGCGCATCGTATACGCCTGGGAGTTCGCCGACATTAACATACTGATCAGCGGCCAGATAACTGGAAACAGTCGCATTCAGTACGATCGCTTGATTCAGGACCGCATTCATAACGTCGCGCCATTCCTGATGCTCGACGAGGACCCATACATTGTGGCGACGAACAACCAGTTCTTCTGGGTCCAGGATGCATATACGGTCACAGATAATTTCCCCTACTCTGACCCAATCGCAGGTGGCGTCAACTACATGCGCAACAGCGTCAAGGTAACGATCGACGCGACCAATGGCGACATGCGGTTTTACATCTGGGATATGACAGACCCCGTAGTGATGACATACGCCAGCATATTCCCTGACATGTTCCTCTCAAAAGAAGAAATTCCAACCGAGGTCAGCGATCACGTTCGCTACCCAACGGACCTGTTCCGAATACAGGCGGAGCGGTACGTCAGGTACCACATGCAGGAGCCTCAGAACTTCTACAACAACGAAGACCTATGGGCGGTTGCAGAGGAGAAGTTCGGACAGTCCGACACCTTGCAGACCGTCGAGCCTTACTACGTAATCATGAAGCTGCCAGGCGAAGAGGAAGAAGAGTTTGTCCTGCTTATCCCTTACACGCCTAATGAACGGCAAAACCTAGTCGGCTGGCTTGCTGCACGTAGCGATGGCAAGAACTATGGCAAACTGGTAGCCTTCAACTTCCCCAAGGACCGCCAGATAGATGGCACGGCTCAAGTTGAGGCCCGCATCGACAACGACCAGGACATATCAGCATGGTTCACCCTACGCTGTACGGAAGGCTCCAGCTGTATTAGGGGTAACCTGCTCGTAATACCTGTGGAGGACAGCCTTCTTTATGCAGAGCCTGTGTACATTCAGGCTGACGGCGTTAACTTTCCGGAGCTCAAAAAAGTCATACTGGCCTCAGCCAACAAAGTTGTGATGGAAGACTCACTGGACGAGGCTCTTGCAGCTTTGACAGGTGACGAGAAACTGTTGGGTCGTTCAGGACCCGACTTCCAAGCTCCGGCCAGTGGCGAGCCAAATGCAGCGTCAGCACCAGCCAGCATGCAGGGGAGCATTGATGCTTTGGAAGACGCCCTCGAGATCCTACGGGATAACCTCGCCGATATTGAGGAAGCACTGAAGGGTTTGACAGATAGTTTTGGTAATCAGTAACATCCGCTAGTCTCTGGCAGGCAGCTTGCAAGCGCCGAGCCCGATAAAATGACAAAGTGTAAACGACAACAGGAGGCAATCCGATGACTTCAACTGCTGAATGGAAAGAAAAAGAAAGCAAGTACTACATGTTTCTTGTTCGACGGCAGCCTATGGTCATCGAACGAGGCGAGGGAACCCACGTCTGGGATACAGACGGAAAAGAGTACCTCGACTTCACCTCAGGCTGGGCCGTCAATAATATCGGCCACGCCAACCCCGTAATGGCTGAGGCCATCGCAGAGCAGGCCAAGACACTGCTACAGACGTCTAACCAGTTCTACACCATACCTCAGCTGCAGTTGGCTGAGATCTTAGTAGAAAATAGCTGCATGGATAAGGTGTTCTTCTGCAACAGCGGCGCAGAGGCCAACGAGGGCGCGATCAAGCTGGCCAAGAAGAACGGCAAGAAACACCGCAACGGCGCATTCGAAATCATCACAGCACTGAACTCGTTCCACGGCCGCACCATGATGAATGTGGCAGCTACAGGGCAGCCACACTACCAGGAGCTATTCACGCCAATACCCACGGGCTTTACCCACGTGCCTTACGACGACATTGATGCCATGAAGGCGGCGACCACCGACCGCACGGTCGCCATTATGATTGAGCCTGTCCAGGGCGAGGGTGGAGTCAACATCCCATCCGAGGGCTACCTGCAGCAGGTACGCGGCTGGTGCGACGAGCAGGAACTTCTGCTTATTTTCGACGAGGTCCAGACAGGGCTTGGTCGACTGGGCACTCTGTTCGGCTACGAGTCTTTTGGAGTTGAGCCGGACATCATGACGCTGGCAAAGGGCCTTGGCGGCGGAGTGCCTATCGGCGCTTTCATGGCCAAGGACGCGGCCTGCGCCTTCGATCCTGGAGACCATGGCTCGACTTTCGGCGGCAACGCGCTCACGACGGCGGCCGCTCACGCGTCGACCAAGTACATCATCGACAACGACATACCCGCCAAGGCAAAAGAGATGGGCGAGTATCTAGAGATGGGCCTGAGGCAACTCATGTCCAACCATGAGTTCATTACAGACATCCGAGGCATGGGCCTACTATGGGCAGTGGAGTTCAATGCCGACATCACCCCGGCGGTCATGACAGGCTGCAACGAGGCCGGCCTACTGCTAAACCCGATGCGCCCCAACACCGTTCGACTGATGCCTCCTCTAACCGTAAGCAAGGCTGAGATTGATGAGGCCTTAGTGCGACTGGAGAAGGGTCTTGTAGAGGCGGTCAAGCAGAGCTAGAGAAGCTCGTTAACTAAACACTGAAATCTGAATCAGCGGCCGCGGAGACTCTCATGCGGCCGCTGATTTTTTGCGTAGGCATGAGCATTCAGATAGAATCAGATAAGCACAAATAACCGGACTTATTAACAACGTAGCTGGTCTGGAAACTGTCGAACTTCAACGGAGCGATTGATGAACTGGCGAGAGCTTAAAGAAAAGAATATTGACGTGGTTGGAGGAGCTGTATCTGGCGGCCTAGACAGCTGCACTGTGGCGCACTGGCTCAAGGGAAAAGGCTTCGGCGTGCACTGCTACACCGTGGATCTTGGGCAGCCTGACGAGGACAGCCTGGACGCCGTCAAAGAGCGTATGCTGAGCTGCGGAGCTGAGAGCGCAACCATCATCGACGGCCAGGAGCCCTTGGCGAAGGCTGGCCTAAAGGTGATCCAGGCCCAGGCCCGCTACGAAGGCGGTTACTGGAACACCACCGGCATTGCCAGGCCTATTACTGTCGCGGCCATCCTGCCTGAGCTGAAGAAACGGAAC
>CAUZQF010000140.1:0-6430 GCA_963581905.1 Dehalococcoidia bacterium | reverse complement strand
AACAAGGCTTGAGAGCCGCAAACGCTGGATGCTTAGTGGCGTCTCAACCAAGGGCGAAATTCTGGTGGACTCCGGTGCGGTCCGTGCGCTGCGCGACAACAACCGCAGCCTGCTTCCGGCTGGTGTGACGTCCGTAGTCGGCGCATTCGAGCGAGGGGACATCATATCCATACTTGATAGTGATCGGTCGCAATTGGCCTGCGGTATCAGCAATTACGGGTCTGACGACCTTTCGGCAATCAAGGGCCAAAACTCCAATCTGATCTCAGAGACTCTGGGTCACCACTATGGTGACGAGGTCGTACACCGCAACAATATGGTGATTCTGTGAAAGCTTTCAGCGGTTAGTCTTCAGCTGTCAGCATCTGTGTGAAGACCCTGACAGCTAAAAACCGAAGGCTGATTGCTTTATCCGAAGGACGAAACTGTGGCAGATGAGCTTGAAATAAAGGCTGGGGCGGCCCGCAAGGCCTCGCGTACGCTGGCAAACATCACCAGCGACGTGAAGGATCGCGCCCTGCGCAGCATCGCCGCCGGCCTGCTGTCAAATCAGGCTGATATTCTTGACGCCAATGCCAAGGATATCGCCGCTGGACATGAGAACGGTCTCGATGAGTCCTTTTTGGATAGGCTTTTGCTGAGCACAGACAGGCTAGAGGCCATGGCGGCTGATGTCCGCAGCGTGGCCTCCCTGCCTGATCCGGTGGGCGAGGTGCTGGAGATGCGCTCCATGCCCAACGGCCTCAAGATTGGCAGACGAAGAGTCCCCCTCGGCGTGATAGGCGTTATTTACGAGAGCCGTCCCAACGTCACCATCGACATATCGGTCCTATGCCTGAAATCTGGCAACGCCGTAGTCCTGCGAGGCGGCAGCGACGCTATTAACTCCAACACGGCGCTGGCGGCAGTGGTAAAGAAGGCAATTGCCGACGCAGGTCTGCCGGGAGACGCCGTGCAGGTCATGGAGTCCACAGACAGGGGTCTGGTAGGCCAGATGCTGAAGGCCCGCGGCATGATCGACCTGCTGATTCCCCGAGGAGGCAAGGCCTTGATCGATCGCGTGGCTGAGGAGGCCACTATGCCTGCCATCACTGGCGGCGTGGGTGTCTGCCACACCTACGTCGATAAGGCCGCCGAGCTAAATATGGCGGTAGACATCGTAAACAACGCCAAGGTGTCTAGACCGTCGGTATGCAACGCCCTGGATACAGTCATCGTCCACTCTGCGACTGCGCCTACCTTCCTTCCCGCCCTGGCGCGAAAGTGGGCTGAGCTGGGTGTGCAGATGCGATGTGATACCAGGGCCCTAAGCATTGTAGGGGCCACCAAAGGCGTATCGGCCATCCCCGTCACGTCGGAAGACTGGGACACCGAGCATCTGTCACTGACGGCCGGCATTAAGGTCGTTGACTCTCTGGATGAGGCTATGGAGCACATAGTCGAGCACGGCTCCGGCCACTCCGAGGCCATAGTTTCCGAAGATTACACGGCTGCTATGCGCTTCATGGACGAGGTTGATGCCGCGGCGGTGTTCATTAACGCATCGACGCGCTTTAACGACGGCGCACAGTTCGGCCTGGGAGCCGAGGTTGCTATTAGCACCAACAAGATCCACGCTAGAGGGCCGATGGGCCTCAAAGAGCTGACCTCATATAAGTGGACAGTCATGGGTAATGGCCAGGTGCGTAATTGATCCAAGACGATTTTGAGATGGGTAGGTGCTAGCGGATGCCAGAGTTCGACTTTGAGCGGGAGTGCCGGACTCCCAACTCCGAATGCTACACCGTTGTTGATGAGGAAGACCGCAATATTGGCCGGGTGGACATCCACTTTGCCGAGGCTGTGATTCACGCGACCCTCAGCGTGGACGAGAGCTTGACCACCGACGAAATCCAGGACCTGATCGATAGAATCGACGAGGAATTGCTGGATTCGGTCGGCATCGTAAGGCAAGAGGTCATCATCCATGTCCACCAGGGGCGAGACCTAGGCGTCTACAGCACTCGGGATTTCGAAGGCGAAGGCGGCGGATACCAGTTCATGAGCTGACAGGCTTGTCCTAGCCAGTCTTTAATTTCATAGTGCCGTCTTCACTAACGAGGCCAAATTTCTTCAATTAACCACCTCTAAATGCGCCACTGATTGCCAGGTTGTTCAGACATCTCTATTGCAGTAGCATGTTGCCTACAATACAGACATCAGCAACCGGACGGAGGCGACAATGGTATCTGCAGACTGGGCAAGCATTTACAAGGAACTGGGCGCCAATCCCATCATCAACGCCACAGGCAGCGTGACCCTATTGGGCGGCTCTACGCCGGTCCCTGAGGTGGTGGAGGCCATGGCCATGGCTAACCAGGCCTATGTTCCTCTTATGGAGCTTGAGGAGAAGGCCGGCAAGTTCATTGCCGATATCGTTAACGTTCCGGCTGCATACATCACCTCTGGCGCAGGCTCCGCTCTGACGCTGGCCACCGCCGCGATTATGGCGGGCGACGATGACGACAAGATTGAGCAGTTGCCGGATACCACTGGCATGAAGAACGAGATTCTCATCCAGAACCGACAGCGCTACATGATGCATTACTGGTACGACCGCTGTTTGGAGTTAGCCGGGGCCAAGCTGGTCGACTTCGGCAGCGAGGATCGGACTACCGCCCAAGACCTGGAAAACGCCATCGGGCCTAATACTGCTGCTGTGCATTACTACGCCGTGGAGCAGAGTCCAGACTCGCATGCGCTATCCCTAGAGGAGACCATCGAGATAGCGCATGGTAAGGGCCTGCCTGTCACGGTAGATGCGGCAGGTCAGATTTACCCTCTGGAGAATTTCGGGAAGTACGTGCGCATGGGAGCCGACTTCCAGTGCATAGCTGCCAAATACCTCGGCGCATCGCAGTCGGTGGGCTTGGCGCTGGGCACCGAGGAGATGATCTACAAGCTAGGACTCCAGGCATTCGCATCTTACGAAGGCAGGCGAGTTCGGGGTATCGGCCGGCCGCACAAGGTTGATCGTCAGGAGATGATGGGCTGTGTTGCCGCTGTGAAGCGCTGGATGACGATGAATCACGAAGAGCGTCTAGCGAATGTAGAGACTCGAACGCAGACTATCGTGACTCGCCTTCTGACTGTTCCCGGCGTGCGCGTCGAGATGTTGGACAACATCATTGGCCACCAGCCCTTCGGATTTAACCTCTGGGTAGACGAGGCTGTGACGGGCATGAACATTCGGCAGGTTGCGGACAAGCTGAAGGCAGGCGATCCTCCCATCTGGACGCGGGTGCGGGACTGGGAAGACTTCATCACTATTCACATGTTCGGCCTTAACGAGAACGAGGAGCACATCGTAGGCGACAGGATAGCTGCTCTCTTCGAATAGCAGGAACCGGCAATAACATTAGATAAATCAAAGGGCCTGGAGAAATCCAGGCCCTTTGATTTTGCGTTCTTGGGAGTGTGTAGAACTAAGTCTAATAGCTTTCGAAGAGTTGGCCCCACTCGGTATCCAGCGCATCCTTGACTCGTTTGCGACCCTTGAACGGCATCCAGTAGGAGTTGTGGTAGGTATTGGACGCCGCGATGCCCACGTTGATTAGCGGAGACCTGGTAAGGATGTTTTCTAGCGACCGCAGTGGTCCCCAGTACACCGACTTTTGGCTCAGGCTGAACAGGGTATTCTCCGCGCCAGTGAAGTGCCAGTTTACATTGCTGATGTCCTCGCCAACGACCTCGATGTCGTCGATGTTGGCGCACCCCAGGCCCATTTCGTGCGCCATCCAGATGAATTTGATGGTCATAGGGTCGAATCCCATCATCTTGGCGGCCACGGCGTCCACTGCCACCTGATCGGCACCGGCGAGAATGACGTTCTTTATGTGCCAGCGCATGGCTCTGGGCCCTGGTCCGTCCCCGGCAAAGGTCCCGTCTGTGACCGCGAATATGCCTGGGTGGATCTCCTTTTGAATCTGCAGCAGGTCGACCAGCGTCTCGTGGATCACGGGATGAGTCCAGTGGCGCTGGTGGTTAAGCAGGCCACCAAATGCGTTCTTCATCGCCCCTGTAATCGTCGTGAAAACGTGAGTCTTCATGGTGGGCAGGTGCAGGATGTTCTTGCCCGGGAACGCCTCGGGAATCTGGAAGCCCTTAGGGTAGACCTGGTCAAGCGCGATCATCTTGGACTTGGGCTTAAAGTCCATCCAGGGAGACTCTTCCAGGTGAAGGCTTTCCAGGCCATGGGCTTGCTCTACCACGCGGTGCTTGTTGGCCACCTCACCCTCACGTGCATCCACAACAACAGTGCCGTTGTGGGTTGGTATGAGGTTCGTATAGCCGTCTTCCTTTAGCGTACGTATCACGCCGTCCAACTGCCACGGTGATGTTGAGCAAGCGGGGTAGTAGTATTGCCAGGAGATGTTGGCCTTCAGGAGTGTGTCGTTCTCCTTTGGCATGTGCTTTTCGTAGTCGGCCAGACGCATGGCGCGGCCGATGTCCCCCAGCACAGTTTCCGGCGTAGTGTAAACGACAGCCACCTTGGACTTGGTGATTGTCGCGCTCACCTGGGGCTTCTGATCACTAGGGTCAGTAGTCATCTAATTCACCATGTCTTCCCCGGGACCGTTGACATGGTGAATTGCTAATACGCAGACACCCAGCAACGATCCGTGCAAAAATCTGTGATGCTCAAAACTATCACATTGCGATTTTATCAGATCAATTGCCCGTATTCCGTGGGAATTTGGTCTTCGATAATGGAAAGTACTGAGCGCGGCAACGGCTGATAAGTCAGTCCAAGAAGTCTCGTAGTTTCTTGGAACGGCTGGGGTGGCGTAGCTTTCGTAGCGCCTTCGCCTCTATCTGCCGGATGCGCTCTCGGGTCACCCCGAAGTCTAGGCCGACCTCTTCCAGCGTGCGGCTGCGACCGTCCTCAAGTCCAAATCGGAGTTGAAGGACCTTAGACTCTCGTTCGCTGAGGCTTTCCAGCACTTCCTCAACCTGCTGTCGCAGCACCCGGTAAGAGGCAGCCTCGGCGGGTGCCAGCGTGCCACGGTCCTCTATGAAGTCTCCCAGATGGCTATCCTCTTCTTCACCGATAGGTGTTTCCAGCGATACCGGCTCTTGCGAGAGCTTCAGGATCTCGCGAACCCGCTCAGGAGAAACTTCCATATACTAGCCTATCTCTTCGCTGGTTGGTTCGCGACCGAATTCCTGGACCAGCCTGCGGCTAATGCGCAGCAGCTTGTTGATGGTCTCTACCATGTGCACAGGAATTCTAATGGTCCGCGCCTGGTCAGCTATGGCCCTGGTGATGGCCTGCCTGATCCACCAGGTGGCGTAGGTGCTGAACTTATACCCTTTGCGGTAGTCGAACTTTTCGACGGTCCTGATAAGGCCTATGTTGCCCTCTGCCAGGTGCCTTTGGGACTTTGCCCCTTCCTCTTTGAGCTGATCGAGGGGCTCTGGATGGCGTTGTCGTGGGACTCGATGGAGTCCTTGAACGCTTGGGAATCTGCCATGGCCTCCAGTTCGGCCAACGTAGGCTCTGAGCTGAGGCTGTCCAGAATTTCCTTGGGCAGCAGTCTGGTGTTGAGCGCTAGTTTGCGGATATCGGCCTTGGTCTGGTCCGGCTCGATGTTCAGTATTTCAGCAATGAAGTTGAGCATCTCCTCGTGCAACTCACCGTCCAAGAGGTCTCGTATCTTGGTGTCGGAGATCAGGCTGTTCAGCGTTCTCTTGCCGTCCAAGCTTATGTATCGACTGAGAGCATGCACAATGTCTTGAGATTCGCAGATGCTCTTGAGAACCTGCTGTACGAACATCCACGCCCTAGAAGTGGTCCCCTGGGATTCCTTTAGCTCGGTTTCCACGATTTCGACATGCTTGCAGGCCTCGATTCGGCGCGCCAGGGTGCGCTCATCGGTGGCTTTAAGTAGGCCAACCTGTCCGATCTCCCGCAAGTACATTCGCACCGGGTCATCGGTCATGTCGATGTTTTCGTAATTCTTATCCCAATTGGGGTCGAGAGTAGAAGAATTATTCTTGGCCTTCTTCTTCATCTTCCTCTTCGTCCTTTATATCGCCTATATCGCCGTCATCAGGATCCAAATCAGAATAGTCTTGAGATCTGGTCCTGGCGTCGAAAGAGGTAGAGTCTTCGCTGTCTTCTGACGCTGTTCCGTCGGCGCCTGACTGGCGGCTTGCGGGAAGCTCATCGGCTAGATCTGGCCTGGTAGAGACCGCTTCTAGTCCTTCTGAGTCCTGACCGTCCAAAGAATTAATCATATAAAAGCAACCCCGTGTTTGGGTCCCCCCAAGGTGTTCGCACCGGTTCGAAGAATGTTCCGGCGGCGGAACGTTCACCCTATAATGGGGCTCCATTTTAAAAAGTGGAGACTGCTTATATATACCTCAATAGCGGGGTTTACTAACCCGC
>CAUZQF010000139.1:0-6470 GCA_963581905.1 Dehalococcoidia bacterium | reverse complement strand
GTGTTGGCGGGGCCAGCGGTGACATGATTCTGGGCGCTCTATTAGATTCCGGCGTTTCGCTGGACGATTTAAACACGGAACTGGCCAAGCTAAAAGTCGACGGGTACACGTTGACTCAGCAGAGGTCCCAGCGAGGCGGACTTGATGGAACCCACCTTGTGGTAGAACTGAATAACGGCGGTGACCGCAAGCGCAACTTCTCAGATTTCATAGCTATCGTTGAAGCATCAGACCTGTCAGAGAAGGTGGTGCAGCGCTCTTGCGCGGTATTCCGACGTATGGCCGAGGCGGAATCAGCCGTCCACGGCACTCCCGCGGACGAGACTCATCTCCACGAGCTGGGCACGGTCGACACTCTGGTTGACGTCGTAGGCGGAGTAGTCGGCCTCGAGCTACTGGGGATTGAGCGGCTCTACTGCTCTCCATTCCCATCTGGTTCCGGCATAGTCAAGACGGAGCACGGCCTCATGCCCGTTCCCGCTCCTGCAACGGCTGCTCTGTTCGCCATGGCGCGAGCTCCCGTGGTACCGCCCCCAGGTAACGCCACGAACACCGGCGAGATGGTCACTCCAACAGGGGCGGCTATTCTGACGACGCTTGCCACGTTCCAGCAGCCGAGCCTAAATGTTGACCGAATAGGCTACGGTCTTGGAACACGGGAGTCCTCGCAGTACCCGAATGCTCTGGCCCTTTGGCTTGGCAACGAGACCGGCGCGACATACAACGCCGACATGCGGTTGATAGAGACCAACCTGGACGACATGACTGGCGAGATGCTGGGGTACGTTCAGGAGAAGCTGTTCGAACTAGGCGCCAAAGATGTCTGGTTCACCCCTATACAGATGAAAAAGAACAGGCCAGCGACTATGTTGAGCGCCATCGTTCACAGCGACCTTGAGGCCATGGCCATTAACATGGTCATGAAAGAGACGTCGACGCTGGGAGTTCGGGTGCGGCCACTGGAGCGTTACGAAGCAGAACGCCAGAATGTGGACATCGAAACAGCACATGGAACCGTTTCGGTAAAGGTCAAACGTCTGGAGGGTGTGACCGTCAGCGTGGCTCCCGAGTATGAGCACGCCAAGCGAATTGCTGCTGCCGAAAACTTGCCACTTCAAGAGGTTTATCGCACCATCCAGCGTGAAGCGGATGATCAGTTGCTGGAGTCCTGAACCCTCTGGGGCTTAGGGGAATTGCCGGAAGCGGAACTAGGTGCGGCCGATACTTCCATCAACCACGTCGCGGCTACTTTTATTGACGTGCAAAGTGCGAAATATCGGTTGACCGAGTATTGGACATCATTTACAATAAATTAGAAGCAGGCTAGTGGCCAACACTATGTGGCGTCTAGCCTCCTTTGTTGTAGGCCGAAGTGATTAGTCCATCCGGTATCAACGGCCATTTGAGACAGGTGCCCCAGTGGCGCAACCGGTAGCGCAGCCGACTTGTAATCGGCAGGTTAGTGGGTTCGAGTCCCCTCTGGGGCTTACCCTTTCCCTGATATGGACGTTTAACAATAGAGTCCGTGCGCCCAAATTATGACAATACCTTGGTTTGGGTAGTGCCCTGTGATAGACTGGATTATTGCACTGGAGACAGCTTAAATAGTTGACTTCAGGTGGTAATCGCATTGGGTAAAAAAGTTATATCCCGGAGGGATGGGAGAGTGGTTAAATCCACCAGACTGTAAATCTGGCGCCTTGCGGCTACGTAGGTTCGAATCCTACTCCCTCCACCACAATTATCGTTTAAATCGAAGTTAAGTTATCGTTTATATATCGGATCAGTAACCTAATTAAAGGCCCACATAGCTCAGTTGGCAGAGCGCGTTCTTGGTAAGAACGAGGTCAGCAGTTCAAATCTGCTTGTGGGCTCCATAAATTGGAGGAGATGTCAGGAATGGCAAAGCAAAAATTCGAGAGGACTAAGCCACATCTAAACGTTGGAACAATTGGTCACGTAGACCATGGAAAGACAACGTTGACGGCGGCAATAACAAAGGTGCTCGGCGCAGCTGGTCTGGCCGACTATAGGCCTTTCGACACGATTGACAACGCGCCTGAAGAAAAGGCACGCGGCGTAACTATCGCCATTCAGCACGTGGAATATGAGACCGAAAGTCGGCATTATGCGCACGTGGACTGTCCTGGTCACGCTGACTACATTAAGAATATGATAACTGGCGCCGCCCAGATGGACGGGGCCATTCTAGTCGTTAGCGCGCCTGATGGCCCTATGCCTCAGACCCGAGAGCACATCCTTCTGGCCCGCCAGGTGGAAGTGCCAGCCATCGTCGTTGCCCTGAACAAGGTTGACGCCATGGAGGACGAAGAGCTTCTGGAGTTGGTCGAGATGGAGCTTCGCGAGTTGCTCACTTCTTACGGCTTCCCAGGAGACGACATTCCCTTTGTTCGCATAAGTGCTCTTAAGGCCCTAGAGGCGGACGATGTGTCCAAGGATTCCGAGTGGGGCAAGGGTATCTGGGAGCTTATGGATGCTGTAGATAGCTACATTCCTATTCCTGATCGCCCGAAGGATCTTCCTTTCCTCATGCCCATTGAGGACGTCTTCAGCATTAAGGGACGCGGAACCGTTGTTACGGGACGTGTCGAGCAGGGTATCGTCAAGGTTGGCGATCAGATTGAGATCGTCGGCATGAAGGAGACCATCACTACCACAGTCACCGGTGTTGAGATGTTCCACAAGCTTCTGGACGAGGCAGAGCCAGGAGACGCCGTTGGTCTTCTTCTTCGCGGTATTGAGCGCGAAGGCGTGGAGCGCGGACAGGTGCTTGCCAAACCAGGCAGCATAACACCACATACCGATTACGACGCGCAGGTGTACGTACTCGGTAAGGATGAGGGTGGAAGGCATACGCCGTTCTTCAACGGTTACAAGCCTCAGTTCTACATCCGGACCACCGACATCACTGGCGAAATCATCCTGCCAGAGGGCACCGAAATGGTGATGCCTGGTGATAACATTGAGATGAAGGTGAAACTGATCATGCCTGTAGCTGTCGTTGAACAGTTACGCTTCGCAGTACGCGAGGGTGGCCGAACGGTTGGCTCTGGCGTTATTACAAAGGTCAACGACTAGGTCTGAACGAAATGAATGCGAAGGCCGCGGGATTATCTCGCGGCCTTCTTTTAGAAAGCGATTATGGCACGCAGAGCAGGAAATCGAATACTTGTTAACCTCGGCTGTATTGATTGCCGAGAACGAACCTATCATTCGTCGAAAAACCGACGGAACGATCCTCAACGTATTGAGTTAAAGAAGTTCTGCCCACGTTGCAGAGCTCACACAATGCATAGAGAGGTTCGTTAATATATATGGCCCGTAATCCTAGCGCACCACGTAGGTTCGGATCCCAAGCGGTAAGACGCGCCATGGGGATCCGTGCTTTAGGTGATGTAGTATCTGAGTTGCGCCGGGTGACTTGGCCTACACGCCAGGATACCTTTCGTCTGTCACTAATGGTGATTGGCGTTGCGGCGGCGGTCGGTGTCTTCTTGGGCGCCATTGACTTCCTCTTTTCTCGTATCTTCAGTGTCATTCTGGGCGGTTGATATATGACTGTCAGTAAAAGTGAAGAAATAGAACCACGTTGGTATATTTTGCATGCCTATTCCGGGCAAGAAGACCGCGTCAAGAAAAATCTTGAACAGCGGATCTCCAACATGGATGTACAAGACAAAATTCTTCAGGTGGTAGTTCCCACTGAAGAAGAGATCGTAATCAAGAACGGCCAGCGTGTTTCCGTGCCACAGCGTATTTTCCCAGGATATATTCTTGTGCGAATGCTCATGGACGACGAAAGTTGGCACGTGGTCCGAAATACCCCAGGTGTAACGGGGTTTGTATCCGCAGAAGACGAGCGGGATGCTCGCCCGAAACCGGTACCGCTGGAACAGAAGGAAGTAGATTCCATACTGAACCTTATGACAACTTATCAACCGCGAGTGCGAATCGGTTTCGCCAAAGGCGAGATGGTACGCATCTCAGACGGGCCTTTCGTAGACTTCATGGGTCTTGTTGACGAGGTATATGTGGAACGCTCTAAGGTCAGAGTGCTCGTGTCCTTCTTTGGACGCGAAACTCCTGTGGAATTGGATTTCCTACAAATAGAACGGGTATAACCCAAAGGAAGCATTAATTGGCAAAGAAAGTAATGACAACGGTTAAACTCCAGATTGAGGCTGGAAAGGCAACACCGGCACCACCGGTGGGTCCTGCTCTTGGCCAGCACGGAGTTAACATCATGGGCTTCGTGAAGGAGTACAACGAAAAGACTTCTTCTCAAGCTGGCAACATCGTTCCAGTGGAAATTACCATATACGAAGACCGCTCTTTCAGCTTTATTACAAAGAGCCCTCCCGCTTCAGACCTTTTGCGAAAGGCCGCCGGCATCGAAAAGGGCAGCGGCAATCCGCGAACCGACAAGGTCGGCAGAGTACCCAGGGCTAAAATCCAGGAGATCGCCGAGATGAAGATGAATGATCTCAATGCGGCGGACATCGATGGTGCGATCAAGATCATTGAAGGCACAGCTCGCAGTATGGGTATTGAAGTAGAATAACTCAATCAGCATACATGGCCTCATGGGCCTTCTATGCAAAGGATGATTACGAATGCCAAAGCCAGGAAAACGTTATGCAGAGGCCGCAGCTCAGGTTGAGTCCGAAAGGGAGTATCAGCCCGACGAAGCAGTCGCCTTAGCCAAGAAAGTCGCTCCAGCCAAATTCGACGAAACGGTTGAATTGCACCTCAGGACCGGTTCTGACCCGCGTCATGCCGACCAGATGATTCGCGGTGTGGCTCTTCTGCCACATGGCATAGGCAAGACGGTACGAGTTACCGTGTTCACCCAGGGCGAGAGTGAAGCCTTGGCTAAAGAGGCCGGTGCAGATTTCGTCGGCTCTGATGACCTTATCAAAGAAGTCCAGGATGGTTGGACCGAATTTGACGTTTCTATAGCCACTCCTGACATGATGGGTAAGGTCGGAACGCTCGGACGTGTTCTAGGACGAAAAGGGCTTATGCCAAATCCTAGGACGGGAACCGTTGTAGCTCCTGAGAATCTGGCCCAGGCAATCCGTGAAGCCAAGCTAGGCCGAGTGGAATACAGGGTAGACAAGTCCTCTATCATCCATGTACCAATCGGAAAAGTAAGCTTCGACGAAAGTCAGCTCCTTGAAAATCTGAGCACACTGATGGAAAATGTCATAAGAGCCCGACCCGGTGGAATTAAGGGCGCTTACATAAGGTCCGCATTCATAACGACGACTATGGGACCAAGCATACAGATGGATGTTGCCAGCGCAACAGCACTTAAAGCAGAATAATTTAGTCGCCACAGACAGCGGGTCTGCAGTTCATAAATGAATCGCAGATAAATCATTGGCCCGCCTAGGCAGACTCTTAGGAAATTAAGTTAGTCAGGACGTTTGATTACGTTCAGGCCCTGAGTCTGCGGCTCAGGGCTTTTTGTTTGACTAAAATAGGTGAGGTGAATATTGCCGACTGAGAAGAAAATAAATGCAGTAAAGGAATTCAAGGAGTGGCTTGATGGATCCACTATCGTCATTTCCACGAACTACAATGGCTTGTCCGTTGGTGACATGACGATCCTGCGACGCGTCTTGCGAGCCAAAGACGTTCGCTACAGGGTGGTCAAAAACACCCTGGCCTACCGTGCCGCGGATGAAGCTGGTCAGTCGCAGATCAAGGAAATCGTAAAGGGACAAAGCGCAATTGCCTTTGGTTACGGCGAGCCAACTGAGCCAGCCAAGGCCCTGTCGGACTTCATAAAAGACAGCCGCTCATCACTTTCGATTACGGGCGCTGTGCTGGATGGCCGAATACTGAGTCCTGAACAGGTGGAGCAACTGGCCAGTCTGCCAAGCAAGGACCAACTTATTGCCCAACTGTTGGGTCAGCTACAGAGTCCAATCACTGGTTTGGCAAATGTTCTAAACGGTCCTCTATCTGGACTTGCGCGAGTACTGCAGGGACAGGTAACCAAATTGGAGCAGCAAGCAAGCTAATATTTCGATTTTCGTAAACTAAGTATTCCTGAGGAGATAATAAAATGGCAACAAAAGAAGAGATCTTAGAGTCCATTAAGGGCCTATCTGTCCTGGAGCTTTCCGAGCTGGTTAAGTCATTGGAAGAAGAGTTCGGCGTTAGTGCAGCCGCACCTGTAACCATGGCCACCGTTCAGGGTGTAGCTGGCACCGCAGAGGCAGCCGCCGAGGAGCAGACCGAGTTCAACGTGACCATTCAGGAGATCGGTCCTAACAAGATTAACGTCATTAAGGCCGTTCGTGAGGTCACCACTCTGGGCCTTAAAGAGGCCAAAGAGCTAGTTGAGGCCGCCCCTACCGCTGTCAAGGAAGGCATTGGCAAGAGCGAGGCCGATGAGGTCAAGGGCAAACTCGAAGCAGCAGGCGCCGTCGTACAGGTCG
>CAUZQF010000138.1:0-6504 GCA_963581905.1 Dehalococcoidia bacterium | reverse complement strand
ATGTTGACCTGATCATAGTGGCCAGGGGCGGTGGCTCTCTTGAGGACCTGTGGGCCTTCAACGAAGAGGCTGTGGCCAGAGCCATCTACTCCAGTGCTGTCCCTGTAATCAGCGCCGTCGGCCATGAGACGGACTACACCATCGCAGACCTGGTGGCCGACCATCGTGCGCCTACTCCTTCTGCTGCGGCGGAGATGGCTGTGCCTGATCGGGCAGAGCTCTTGTCGGGCATTGTTGGCGCTGCGCATTTCTTGAACTCGAACATCGGCGGGCGGTTGTCTGGAAGCAAGGACTCGCTCAGGCAACTGGATTTCAGACTCCAGCGTGGTTTACCGGACATGGATGCTCTACGTATTCGAGTGGACGATCTGCTAAGAGGGGCGGCCAGCCACCTGCATCATGCCGTCAGCCTGAACTCTGAGCGACTGGGCGGTCTACGCCTGCGACTGGAAACGCTGAGTCCCAACGACACCCTGCGACGAGGTTACGCCATAGTGCAGACGGGCAAGGACGGAGCTGTCATCTCTGATGCTTCGCAGGTTAGCGCTGGGGATGGCCTTAATATCACCCTGGGCCAAGGCGTACTGGAAGCAGAAGTAACCGGTGTAAGAGAGGGGAAATAACGCGACCTGTGAGGGAATAATGACTGATGCCAACGTATGCTAGACTAGGGCCGATCAAGAAATCGTCCGGAAGGTAAGGTGCAGTCATGACGCTATAAGAAGTAAGCTACCCCGTACAGTTCGACGTTGATTACCCCGAAGAACCCTTGAATAGGGCCTCCACTCTATATTTCGTTTGATCTATTCAATACCCATTTTCATAATCCTGTCTTTTGGGTCATATGGAGCGTTAATAGCGCCGCTTATATTGATGATATTATTCAGACAGAAGTACCCCCGCTGGTGGTTCGATTGGAATCTTGAGATGATGAGGTTCACCAATCGCGTTGGAGCATATGCGAGCCTTCTGCGTGATGAGATCCCTCCACGGATGAAGAGCAGGCAGTTCACCTGAACATGGCCTATCTGGATGCGTCAGGGCAACTTAATCGATGGATGCCTCTGATCAAATGGTTCCTGGCGATACCCCACTTCATCGTGTTAACCTTCTTAGGGATAGCATCGGGTGCCGCCATAATTGTGGCCTGGTTCGCGATCCTGTTCAATTTTCTCGTAGGTGTGATGCGCTGGTCTGTTCGGGTTGAGGTTTACGCCGTATTAATGGTTACCGACAAGTACCCGCCATTCCACCTGAGCCAGTAAGAACATAACTGAGGAAATTATTTGCCTAAAGCAGACTCAAAAAAGCCCGTAAGCAAGAAGAGCACGACCGACTTCAGCAAGCTTACTTTCGAGGAAGCTTTAGCTCGTCTGGACGAGACGGTGCAGGCGCTGGAAAAGGGCGGGCTGTCGCTGGCCGATTCCACAAAGCTATACGAGGACGGCATGAAGCTGGCCCGCGCCTGCAACGAAACCCTGGCGTCGGCGGAGCTGCGCATCACTCGCATACAGACGGCCTTTGGAGAGCAGATGCGCTTCATGCCTGATGACGATGCCGACTCTGAAGATTCCGACGACTCTGATTTCGGCGAAGAATGAACCCGCTTGTCAGAGGGTTAAAGATTGTCATTCGAAGGCTGCGAACTCAGGGCCTACGCATCACGACTATTTGGGTCTACGCACGAGGCCTTCCATATGTGACTGGCAGTCCCATACTCAGCTACAGCCGCGTGACGCCCGAATTATATGTGGGACCCCAGTTTAAGATGAGCGGCAAGAGGCGACTGGAGCGGGCGGGCATACACTACTGCGTGAATATGCGGGTGGAGTTTGACGACGCTGAGCACGGTCTGGACCTAGCCAACTACTGCCACCTACCTACCGTGGACGATACCCCTCCTTCCATGGAAGACATGGACAAGGGTGTTGCTTTCATCACAGACGCCGTGGGCAACGGCGGCAAGGTCTACATCCACTGTTCTGCTGGAGTAGGTCGTGCGCCGACGATGGCCGTTGCCTACCTTCTCAGCAAGGGCCACACGCTGGACGAAGCCGTTAGCATGATCAAGCGAGTAAGGCCGTTCATAAACATCATGGCACCGCAGATGGAGCTTCTACTTAAGATCGAGGCAGGTCTAGGGGAAGCGAAATAAGCCTATCGGCCAGCCTTTGGCTTCCTAATTTCTTGATTAAACGACAATCGATTCGGAGGAACGAATAATGATGCCCAGCGAGTACAGCGTCGAATGCAAGACCGTAATCATTACGGGTGCCGCCCGGGGAATAGGCAAAGGCATTGCTCGGGTTCTGGCGGAATCTGGAGCCAAGGTAATGGTCACCTCTTTGACCAATCGCTACCTGGATCCGCTGGCTGAAGAGATGGCTGCCCAGGGCCACCCTATCGAAACGCTTACTGCTGACGCTACGAAATCGGTGGACTGGACGAGAACCGTTGAGTACGCGCTAGAACGCTGGGGTCATATCGATGTGCTCATCAACAACCTGGGGGACGCCATTCGAAGGACGCTGGTGCCTCTGCCAGGCTCAGCCGGCGGCGAGCCTATCAGCGACGATGAGTGGCACTCTGTTCTGGACATCAACCTAACGGAGGCTTTCATGGGCTGTCGCGCTGTTGGAGGGCATTTTGTCGAGAGGCGGCAGGGCAAGGTAATCAACATCAGCGCCTTCGCGGCCAGGAAGGGCAGCCCCGAGATGCTGGTGTATTCCGTCGCCAAGGCCGGTCTTGCTCGCATGACGCAGACGCTGGCATTGGAGTGGGCGCCCTATGGAATCAACGTCAACTGCATAGCGCCCGGGTTCTTTCCAGATGAGGTTACCAGCGGTTCGGAGGGCGTCGCCGCATCCCAAGAGCGTGCGGACAGACTGGTGCCATTGGGCCGAGTCGGTCAGTTGCGAGAAGTAGGTCTTCTAGCCCTGTACCTGGCCTCAGACGCTTCAAGTTACATGACGGGAGAGACGCTGTACCTCGATGGCGGCCTGAGCCACAAATGATGTATTAGCTTCTCGCCACCTACGGGGTAAAGGGCAGAACGTCTGCCTCAACAGTCAGCCCCTGCGTGCCTTCGAACAGGTCCCACGGCGTGAAGGACTCGACGAACTCCTTCGCCTGCTCCAGGGTGGGTATGCCCTTCACAGCGCGACCGGGTTCATAACCGAAGGTCTTGGCGAAGGCGTCATAAACGTCTTTGTTAAGTCGAACGCCTCCGATCTCCTGCTCCTGGTCTCCTCCGTCCCCTTCGCCTATAACCAAGCGTTGTCCCCTTCGGACCTCTCGCCAGTACAATTTCACTTCATTTCTCCCCAGTTGAACTGCTTCTGATTTATGCTCGTCTTATTTGCATGTGGTCCAAGTTCTTCGACTTTAGACCTGCATTACCTCGTTCTCCAGTGTCCCAATGTTTTCGATGGTAATGATTACAACATCACCTTCTTCCAGCGTGAACTCTGGAGGCGGTACGATGGCTGTGCCTGTGAGCACAGTAGTCATGTTGGGCATGTAGTTATGGCGCTGCAGCCAGTCGGCTAGCTCGTCGCATGTGCGTGCCATCTCGGCAGTAGAGGTCTCGCCGCTGAACACCTCAACGCCGTCTCGAATAATGGCGCAGCTGATGCCCAGGTCCTGCGGGTTATCGATCGATTCGGCAGTTACGAAACAGGGCCCAATGGCACAGCAGCGATTGAAGACCTTCGCCTGGGGCAGGTAGAGCGGATTTTCGCCTTCGATGGTGCGGCTGCTCATGTCGTTTCCGATGGTGTAGCCGATTATCTCGCCCTTGTAGAGCACGAAGGCCAGTTCCGGCTCAGGAATGTCCCACTGCGAGTCCTCTCGCATACCAACGAACTCAAAGGGCCCAACGCATCTGTCCGGTGTTGCCTTGAAAAAGAACTCGGGTCTGTCGGCGGCGTATACCTTGGAGTACACGTTCGGAGTATCGCTCTCCCGGCGTCGTTCCATCTCGCTGGTCTTGTAGGTGACGCCCGCAGCCCACACCTCGGGCGGATCGAAGGGACGGTCTAGCTGGAAGTCGCTCTCACCATCGTCCGAAAGCCCAAGCACATCATCCAGATGAATGAGGTCTGGTTGACCTGATTGCATCAAGTTCTCTGCTATCTCATCCATGGTCGAGCCAGAAATAGATGCGGCCATGGCCAGGTCGGCCACGTCTGTCAGGTCTTCGTCGATAGATGTTAGGTCGGTGAGCAGGCCTTCCTGTGTCTCTACTACGAGCCTTGGTCCGTTCTCACCCGACAATAACCGATAATATTTCATGCCTTCTCCGTCCGCGTTAGATCAGATGCCGATAGCTATGGCAATTGGTGCCTCTGTAACCCCGGTATATGAAAATTTAGGGCAGAGGGCTTGTTGGAGTCAAGTTAGAGGCTTCATGGCCCGACCTTCTAGCATGGCTGATGCGATGCCTGTAAAAGTTTTGCCAGCGATACCGGCGCCTTCTGGTCATGCTAAAAAATAAAGTCAGGCCCTGTTTTCAGCCCTTTGACGGATATCCAGAGGCCTCGTATATCTCAGATGCTGGCATGCCCATCATCATATCTAAAGACGTGCCGGTATTTAATTCCATGAAGCCCTGAACAATGTGATGGCCTATGGTGTAGCCGGTCCAGGTAGGTATGCGGTCGTTGTCGCCAAAAAGGACTCTGCGTATCTCAGAGGGGTCAGCTACGGCCAATCGTCGCAGCACCTTGGGCCATATGCGCGCCTCTACATCTGGCGTCAGTGCATTGGTCCACGGAGGGCTAAGGCTCCCCATTAAGCCGGAGGCGAAGTTATCGGCCAGGCCTTCGGCGATCATTGCGTCCAGCAACGTCTCTGGCTCTTGTGTGTTCATGTAGACCAGGCGTCCGCCCGCCAGGCCCCGGGGGAAAAGGTGATTGCGCACCAGGTGAGCGTACTCGTGAGTCATGGTGTATTGGAGCCAGTGCTGCCAGTTCTCAGTAGGCCAAACAAAGGTGAGGACAACCTGAGCGCCGAGGCTGAAGCCGAGTACGCCTCTCATCTGCTGTGCTAGCACACTGCTTTCGCCATCACCGGGCAGAATCACCACTCGGGCGTTGATGTCCGATCTTGGCAGGTGTGCGGCTGCATTTTGAATGGCCTTCTCGGCAATCTCTTTGGCGCCACCGCTTTCCAACTCAGAGAGGGCCTGGACCAGCCTGTCGGGGTCAGGGTCGCCCAGGTGAGTTATGACGGAACGCTCACCTAGGTCTAAGAACGACGGATGAAGATTGGAAAGAAGATTCTTGACGTACGGTCTAAGCTCCTGCTCGATGGCGTCGCCAGCCTCGGAGGGATTGAGGCCGATTGCCAGCCGTGCGAACTTGGTTACGACCCTATATGCAGGAACTACGGAGATGCTCATCGGTTTTTGCGCCTTCACCACAGAATAGAGGTTGCCTGTGCTGCATCCTGTAGGACGTCAGACCAGGCAAGGCTGAGTGATTGCTGAGAAATGTTGGTTATTTTGGTCTGATAAGGCATGAAAGAACATTCACCAGGAGCAATTCGCATAAGTTAAAATAGGGCAAAAAAACGTTGACAGCCCCCTTGTCTTCTGATAGGATTAGCCACTGGTCGAGCTATGTCTCTTTTTGCCACCACGTGTCGCCCACTATATGCACTAATTCAGCCAACTCTTTATAGGGTTGCGCTTCTTTTTAACTCTTTTGCGCATAAGCGTCAATGATATCGTATCAAATTAACACTTGCGAGGAGTGTGACAGCATATGGCATCTGCGAAGCAGGTCGTCAAGGTTACCGCCGCCCCAATGTCAGTTATCAAGAGGCGTTCATACGCCGTACTTCCCAGCGTTCTGGACGTGCCAAATCTTATCCAGGTCCAGCTAGATTCCTTCGACTGGTTTAAGACTGAAGGACTAAGGGATCTTTTCGAAGAAATTTCGCCAATCGAGGATTTCGCTGGTGGAAGATTCGAATTAACTTTCGAAGATCACTACTTTGAAAAGCCTAAATACACTGAAAATGAGTGTCGAGAGAAGGAAGTAACCTTCTCTGCGCCCCTCCACGTCACCGTAAAGCTGAAGATTAATGCCGCTGGCCCAGGTCAGGGTGAAGTCAAGGAGCAGACGCTGTTCATTGGCGACGTACCCATGATGACCACAAATGGGACCTTCGTCATTAACGGCGCAGAACGTGTTGTGGTAAGTCAGCTCGTCCGCTCTCCGGGCGTGTATTTCACTGTGGATTCTGATCCCAACACTGGTAGGCAGTTGGCCTCCGCCAAGCTCATTCCTTATCGGGGAGCATGGATGGAGTTCGAGACCAGTAACAGGGATGTCATGTCGGTAAAGGTTGACCGCAAGAGGAAGACCCCCGTCAGCACATTGCTGCGCAGCATTGGTTACGCCACAGACGAAGAGCTCTTGGGGCTGTTTGCTGATGTCGACACCAACGAAGAGCACAATTTCATGAAGACGACTATCGATAAGGATAGTTCTGTCACTG
>CAUZQF010000137.1:0-6514 GCA_963581905.1 Dehalococcoidia bacterium | reverse complement strand
AGGATTATCCCGTGTCCCGCACATCCAAGACCATGGATAAGAGGCAAATTCCAGAAGGCCTTCGTGCGCCTTATGTGCTGGTTATAAACCTTTATCCGTAGCGATTCCATAGCCTCAGTCATTTTGAATACTGAAGGATCACCAGGACCGGCTCCGTATGGCTGGATATCGATGTCAACGGGTCTATTACGAAATATTAGGGTGAGTAATATTAGAATTCCCCCTCCTGCACTCCCGATTATCCAAAAGGTTCCTTGCCAACCTGTTGTTTCTATGAGAATGCCGACAAGTGGCGCCATTATAGCCATCCCGACTCCACCTGCGGCTAACAATATTCCAACCCCAAGCCCAAGGCGCCTACTAAACCAAAGGTTTATGGCAGCCATTAACGGTACCCTAGAAATAGATTGAGTAAGAGCAAGCATTACGCTGAATGTCAAATAGAATTGCCAAGGTTTGTTAATTATCCCTAGCAATAGCATGCTGGATCCGTACAATATTCCTCCCGCAAGCAGCATGCGTCGCGCCCCAAATCTGTCTCCCAGCCAGCCGCTGACTGGTGCAAACACGGCCCCCACCAGATAGTAGACCATTAAGGCCGCTCCGATAGTCCTAATGCTCCAGCCAAAGTCACCCTCGGGGTCACTAAGCGGAGCAACAACAACTCCTGCGGCCATTCCAATAGAGCTTCCGATGATCTGTACAGTTGCAAGGATCCCTACGATTACCCAACTATAATGGACACCTCCAGGTAACCTCGTAGCGATGGTTTTTAAATTGGGCTTTGCGATGGATGCCAAATTATATTTCCCCTTCTTGATTGAGGCTTTGCATTCGCACTTTTTTAATGCAAAGGACAGGCATACAAGAGCGACTGTCCCCACCAGGTATCTGCGGCAATCTCGATGTTTTCACTACTTTCCGTAGTTGGCTGGAGACTCGCCTCTGACGAGAAACGCAGCCCTTCATTGACCGCTCTGTTGCCAATAGCAAATGTAAGCTCTCGATTGTGATTGGAGGCATCAACTGAAACTGCCCACGCACCGAAGAATATGAAGAGCGCTATTATCATCGGTACAACGATCACGAATGAAATTGGAATTGCCCTTTGATCCGTCATTAACTCTCCTTTGCCTACGATTCTTTCAACCTGGACATATGAGCCTTGAATAACCATGGGGGCAGATAATCATACATGTTGGCAGATGGGTTCACCCTAAGCCTATCAAATGCTTCAATTCTCACCCTCGTCTAAATCGATCAAGCCAATTATACTATCTCTGGTGCGACTGCTCACCGACTCCACAGCGGTTCACTACGGCCATTTAGTACGTCTGCCGGCGTTACATTACCCAGGGCCTTGTGGTAGCGTCGATTGTTGTAATGGCTCACGAAGTCCGAGATAGCCATCTCTAGATTCTCGGGTACTTCGTAGAGGACCTGGTTCACTACTCGTTTTATAGATTGATGGTAGCGCTCTATTTTGCCATTGGTCTGCGGATGATATGGTGAAGCCAGGATGTGTCTGATTCCCACCAGACGTAGACTTACCTTGAGCAAAACCAGCAGCTTGCTGAAGACCGGCATACGTAGCCATACCACCTACTGTAGGGCACCCACCGCCACAGACATCTGCCTCAGTCTCAGAGGCTATGTGTCCAAAGTGTCAAGACAGGGAACAGGAAAGTAGGGTCTATGTCTCTCAAGAGGAGTTCAGACCTAACGGAGACACTGAAATAGAGTTCGCCTGTCATGTAGTAGAAGCCCCACCCGCGAGACTAATGGAAATGGGAAGTCGAATACGACCTGGAAAAGATGGTTGACGACTTTGGCATACAATCTGGGCAACTTCTTCAGAAGGCTAGCTCTGCCAGAAGCGATAAAGCACTGGTTCCTGACAAGTATTCAGACGAGACTCATCAAGACAAGCGGTCGACTGGTGCGCCATGCCAGAAGACTTGTGTTCCAGCTCGCTGTGGTGATGGTGAGTAGGGATATGTTCAGTGAAATGCCGGAAAAGATTGACAGGCTGAGACCTGTACCGGGGTAGCAAATCACCGATGAACGTAAATTCATGAACATATCGAGAATACCCTGGGCAAGGTGCGCAACTCGAGGTATGAGGTTCGGTCTGAAACGGCCGGTCAGAGCCTTTCCAAGTCGATCGGAACTCCATTTCTTTAGATGAGGCGAATTTGAGTGTGGTTCGTAGCATTTGACAACTTCAGAATGCCGTCGTATATTCGGCGCTATCTCAGGAGAGCACGGTTGTCCAAGGACCGGATGCCATCTAGGAAATATCGGCTAACTAATGGCCCGGTTCGCAGGTTGGATAAAATCCAAATGGATATAGCCAGCCAACAATTTACGGTAAGATTCCGATCCTCAATTCAATGTATTCAAAGTATGGGGACTCAGAAATATGGTTCTTCCAAATACAGAACTTGATTACGATGCAATCGTCATAGGAGCCGGTATTTCAGGCCTTTACCAGTTGTATAAACTTCGGGAACTGGGTCTAACGGTCCGAGTCCTTGAAAGAGGCGCGGGAGTGGGAGGCACCTGGTATTGGAATCGCTACCCAGGTGCTCGGTTCGATTCGGAAAGTTACTCTTACGCCTATTCTTTTTCACAGGAACTTCTCGACGAGTGGGACTGGTCCGAACATTTCGCATCACAACCTGAGATTCTGCGATATCTGCAACACGTAGCCGATAAATTTGGCCTTCTGAAAGATATTCAATTTTCCAGTGAAGTCAAATCCGCTGTCTACGATGACGATACTCGGTGCTGGGAAATCCAGTTAGAAGATGGAAAAACCTATACAAGCAGGTTCTTAATTACTGGCGTTGGCATCCTTTCTCAACCTACTCTGCCGAAAATTGAAGGCATTGAATCCTTCAAAGGGCAATCCTTTCACACCTCTCGGTGGCCTCATACCCCGGTAAATGTTGCAGGTAAAAAGGTAGCGGTTATAGGTACCGGGGCTACCGGAATACAGACAATCCAAGAAGTATCCAAAGATGTCGGGCATCTCACTGTTTTCCAGCTTCGACCAGAATGGTCCGCCCCTCTTCACAACTCAAAAATAGAGTCGGACGAAATGAAAGTCATTAGGTCCGGCTATGACGAAATGTTTGAGTTGTGCTCCCAAACAAGAGCTGGATTCCTACATACGGCCGATCCAAGAGGCACTTTTGAAGTGAGTGCCAAAGAGCGGTATGAGTTCTGGGAGAAACTTTACGCCAGTCCGGGGTTTGGGATCTGGCAAGGCAATTTCGAGGATATCGGTACCGACCCGGAAGCTAATAAGGCCATGTCTGATTTTTTGGCTGACAAAATACGGGGACGTGTGAATGATCCCGAATTGGCAGAAAAGTTGATTCCAAAAGATCATGGTTTCGGGACGAGGCGTGTGCCTTTGGAAACCAAATACTTTGAATCCTACAATCAGGAAAATGTTGAACTTATAGACATTAGTGAAACTCCTATTGAGAGAATTACCCAGAATGGAGTTTTGACCACCGATCAGGAGTTCGAATTCGATTTCATAATATATGCCACGGGGTTCGATGCGATATTCGGCAGTTATAACAGGATAGATATTCGAGGTGTTAATGGGTGTAAATTAAGAGAACAATGGGAAGAAGAATTGGCGACCTTTCTAGGGATTCAAACCTGTAACTTCCCTAATCTGTTTATGATCATGGGACCTCACGCGGTGCAGGGTAACAATCCTCGCAACATTGAATACAACGTGGAATGGATAACTGACGTCATAAAGTACATGGGTGACCGTGGCCTTACTCGTGCCGAAGCCAGCTTGGAAGCTCAAATAGGCTGGCATGATTACGTATTGGAACAAGGCAATGACTTGCTAATGACCCAGGTAGATTCCTGGTTTACTGGCGTCAACAGCAATCTGGAAGGTAGGCAGACTCGGATCACAGCCATGTATCGCGGCAGCATGCAATCGTTCAGAAGTCGGTGCGAAGAAGTAGCGCAAAACAGCTACACAGAATTGAATCTTAGGTAGATCGGATTGACCTGCCCCGCAAATATGTACCAGTTGTTATATTAGTGTGACAAGCCCCAGGGCAGGTTTCGCCTACCAGGACAGTTTCAGGAGCAGGAGGCCTATAACACAGGAAGTTATGTGGCCTGACCTGATTGTAATGCTGCCTCCACCGCTCGGCTAGCACCTGTGCCTCCTTCAGGGTGTAGAAGACCTCTCGATGGTTCTGTTGCAAATAATGAACTCAGTTTGAATCGTGGCACAGTAAGCTTGGGAATTGTACGGCTTTAAGCCGCTAGGCCGAATAATCCATCGATAAACACCACCTGTGATTCGATACCTTTTGCTCCCACCTGCTATAGAGACCTCTGTTGGCATTCAGCGAAGTGGGACAGAAAACTTAGTGGAGAGAATCGGCTGATTTGGCGAGCTCTCTGATCTGCTGATTGTATAGCTTTCGTCGCTTTAGAGTCTGAGTCTGGACCTCCTTTCGTTCCTGTAAAATCTGTTCCCTGCGGCCATGTAGTACGTCAGCCGGTGTTCAGGAAAAGCGGATGCTTTAGCTGGCTGAGACTCGATCGCCAATTGGAAGGATCGCGCCCGCTCTATGAGAGGCCGCATCCCCAATCCCGTGGAGATGGCTAAGGACTCCTTCAGAAGCAGCGCGGCTTTCTCGCTATCACCAGGACCGTTTCGCTGGAGCAGAGTTTCGGCACAACCGCAGTAAGTCCACGCCAGTTCAGGTCGGTATCCTGCCTTGCCGCAGAATGTAATGCCGTCTTCGAAGTGAGTCACCGCTTGGTCGAGCACAACCATGGTATGGGACGATAACCCGAGCAAACGGTCCGGAGACATTGAGCCATACCACTCTGCGACTCGTGCCGACTTCAATACCTCATACTGTTCGTGCGCTGCCTTTGCGTCATTCCGCACCACTGCCACAAGCCCCAGTGTGGCCCGGCATGGGATGGCTGAGAAAGTTGGCAAGCAGGAGACATTAAGCATAGGGTGGCCGGTGTCCCTCTTGTGGGCAACGGTCATAGTCGGCGTATCTATAGCGCTTAGCGCCACTATCAACCCGCTCTTCGACCGATACGTCCACTGGGACTGGATGGCCGTCATCGCGCCGCTGACCTTCACGCTGCTGCTGCTAGCCTTCCGCCGCCGCTGGATCTATTTTTGGATTTTTCGGATATCGGGCAAACCAATTAATACCATCGCACCTTCAATTTGATGGCCTACCGCATTTATCCATGGGCTGCGCCCGGCGTGTCGGTATGTTAACCTGCTCGTTGTGACCGTCAGTGGCGCTATTTTCGGCCTGTCCTTCGACAGGCTCAGGACGAACGAGTAAACAACATGACGACCGACTGGTTCGACAACGTGCCCAAGGTAGAGCTACATCTGCATCTCGAAGGAGCGATACCCCGTCCCGCCCTCTGGGAGCTGATGCAGAAGTACGGAGGCGACGCTTCAGTACCGAACTTCGCGGATCTGGACAAGAAATTCACCTACGCCAACTTCCCTGAATTCATACAGAGATGGATATGGAAGAACCAGTTCCTGCGGGAGTATGAGGATTTCACTTTCTTTAGCGAGGCCTTCGCCAGAGAACTGGTGAGCCAAAACATCCGATACGCCGAGTCTTTTTTCTCACCCATCAGGTTTGTCGACGGAGGCATGGAATTCGGCAGGCTGTTCGAGGCGGTGCGCCTGGGGTTGGACAAGGTGCCGGAGGTCGAGGTCCCGCTAATCGCCGACCTTACGAGGGACTTCGGACCCGAGCAGGCGATGGTTACTTTGGACGAGATCAACGAATCCAAATCAAGCGGAGTCATTGGCATCGGCATGGGCGGCTCGGAGCACAACTTCCCGCCGGAGCTATTCACATCAGCTTTTGACAAGGCGAGGGATCTGGGGTTTCGAACCACGGCCCACGCTGGCGAGGCTGCCGGTGCGGAAAGTGTGTGGGGAGCTATACAGCACTTGAAGGCCGAACGCATTGGCCATGGCGTGCGTTCCCGCGAGGACGAGGCTTTGCTGGACCACTTGGCGGGGACGAAAATCCCGCTGGAGATGTGCCCGCATTCCAACGTCTGTACGCAGGTTGTGGAATCCATCGATCAGCATCCGGTAAAAGACTACTTCGACCGTGGCATCATGGTCACCGTTAATACCGACGATCCACTGATGTTCGGAAACACGCTGTCCGGCGAATACCGGCTGCTGCATGAACGCTTGGGCTTCTCGCAGGACGAGGTACGGCAGGTCATCCTTAACGGCGTCAAGTCCACATGGCTGCCGGACGAGCGTAAGGCCGCGATGGTGGCGGAGTTTGTGACGGATACCAACTGGCGCTAGGGAAATTACAGCCGGAAGCGCATGGAACTCAGGAGAGGCAACGTGGCAGAGATAACACGGGGACTACTGGATCAGCTAGGTCAATTTTCTACCCCTTCCATAGCCAACGCTATTGAGACGTTCGACATCCAGCCCCGT
>CAUZQF010000136.1:0-6703 GCA_963581905.1 Dehalococcoidia bacterium | reverse complement strand
TGGCAGGGCACTCTCCCACAGGTTCTGAAAAAGAAGTGCAGTTTCGTTCAGAGATTCCTTGTCGAGCGTTTACAAATCTAACTACGCTCTCTGAAATTATAACGATTCGCTCACATCAGCCAATTCCGAACCCCTATTCTGTAAATAATGGCCGTCAGGATATCTGCGCTTCTTGGCCCCTCAGGGGCACGTTGGATGATGATATAGAGGTGAGCCTGCGACCTGACGGGGCAATCATGGCTGAACATACCAGTTCAGACAACGTTGGCAGTATTTTATTCTTTGCTGAGGCACCCCATTTCATCATCGGCGTTCAATTCGAGCCAATGGACGAGGAATGGGAATTCGATAGCGTTGACGCATCAGGGAATTGGGCGTCACCCGGGCCGTCCGTGTCAAGTGCAACCGGACAGACAATAGACTTCACTTCGACCTGTCCGGCTACATCCAGCAGACACCACTTAGAGGTGTCAGCATACGGAGGTATGTGGACGGTGTACTTGATAAAGGTATGGACACCTAAGTGACCTTAGTGACCTTTTTTTTGCACGGTCATCTACCAGGCGTACATCCAAAATCGCCCTGAGGTATGTTTCTCCGTAACTCTGTATTGGACGTCAACAAGCTCGAGGGCCGGCTCATACGGCTTGACAGGTGCAGCGGTTGTGGGCTGGGAAGAATTTCCAGGGGTTGTCGCTCCATGCAGCAGCCTTCCCCCTTGCCCCCATCGGCTATACTGCCCTCAGAGGCAGGCTCATGCGGGTTTGTGGCTAGAACCTAACGGCTATGAGTCCCATGGGGATTAGGTGCAACGGGGGGGGTAGAAAGATTAATCTCAAGCTCACAATATCATTCCTTCTGCCCGCAATATTGACGTTGGTGCTGATGATAGCGTGCGGTGGTATTAGTGAATCTGATATCGAGGCCACCGTAGAGGCTAGGGTTACCGAAGAGCGTGCCACAGAAGCCACTGTGGAAGCCAGGGCGCAGGCTATAGCGAAGGCTATGGTTGCGGCTACTGCTGAGGCAGCGCCTACCGCCAAACCTGTACCACCCACAGCTACGCCGACATTAGTACCTACTACGCCAACACCGGCTCAGGTGCAAGTCATCACTCCGCTTCCCGGCCAGCCATTTGTGGTGGAGAATGAGGCCACAGCTGTGGCCCTAAGAGAGATGCCAACTCCTACGGTAGTACCGGCTGCACCTGCGGCAGCACCAGCGGCAACAGCAACCTCGTCTAAATCAGAAGACTCACTAGAGGTCACTGAGGCACTGCCTACGGCAAAACCGATACAAGACCTCGACTTTCAGATGAGCTTGCCTTTCAAAACTGGCCAGGAACCGTTGGGGATGATGCCGATGGGGGAGACAATATTGCACCCAGCGACTCCAGATATTCCTAATGGACATCCAGGAATAGATTTCCAGTGGCTCTCTCGAACAGAACTAATAGCGGCGGCTAACGGGGAAGTAGCGGAAATAAGGATCTCATATCCACACGGGTCGCTCTTGTATTCCGTTTTAGTCATAAGCGGTGATTTTGTAGTCGCCTATGACGTTGTTGATATCTACTCAGTTAACCCTGATCTAAGCGTCGGCAATAAGGTCGTTTCCGGTCAGGTGATGGGTTATGCACCATACGTCGATTCCAACGAAGGGCGGGTGTCGACGCACTGGGCGTTCGGAAAATGGACACCGGGGAGTGACAAACCTAATCCTGAGGGTGTCGTGGAAAAAATTCGGGTAAATTATCTGTGCCCAGTACCGTATATTTCTGAGGCAGAGAGAGCGCGTTTATTCCGTGTGTGGGACGCAGCTAAATATCCCAACGCAGGAGAATTCAAAGGCGCTGAACTTAGGGAACTATTCCCGGACGTTTGCAACGGTCCTTACAAAAACTACTAAAATTTATCTGCCAGCCTAAATTTAAAATGGGGCTGTAGCTCAGTTGGGAGAACGCTTCAATGGCATTGAAGAGGCACGGGGTTCGAGTTCCCGCAGCTCCACCATGTTTCGCTTCAGGTACGAAATCATCCTCAGATGCTTTCGTCAATGATGAACGCCGACGGCTCCGGCCAGACCAATCTCACCAACAATGCCGTCGATGACTATTCTCCAGCCTGGTCGCCCGAATAGCTCCGCAGGGTCATGCTGGCGTCGCTGTGTGGGCCTCCGCAGCCGTAAGATTCCGACTTACGGCACGTAAGCGGATTCCATTCTCAGGTGGACTTGCACACAGCCTGGAGAGTTCAACCATTTCCTTCTTCAAGAGACCGACAGGTGGAAGGTTTTCGAGCGAACCCATTCTGTTCAGGCGGGAGATACTGAAGGCCTAGTGACAAATAACCTGTGCAAAATCGCTAGAACTCTATTTGTGGCGACTTTTCTAATGGCTTGTGGAGCTAGTTCCCTGCCGTCCTCTACAGACATCCAGGAGACGACAGTACCAACTTCTGCGCCTCTGAATACACCCTTAGCTGGGCAGCCGCCAATTATAGAAAAAACTGTGACATCTGTATCGACGATTGCCCCACCAGTACCCAACTCAACAGAGATGCCGACATCAGCTCGTGACATATCTCCAACAACTGTTACAGGTCTCCAGTTGATCATAGCTTCGGTTCCTCTAACCTTGCCTGACTACGACCGGGGGGAATGGCGTTCCTGGTTCGATGCTGATGGAGATTGCCAGGACACCCGGCAAGAGGTCCTCATAGAAGAGTCAAATATTCCGGTGACATTCGAGTCGTCGAACCAATGTCGGGTGGCATCAGGTGATTGGACTGGCCCGTACACCAACACCGCAGTAGATAATCCATCAGATTTGGATATTGACCATATGGTGCCACTTGCCAATGCGCATCGCTCTGGTGGTTGGACCTGGAGTAAGGAGCAGAAGGCATCCTTCGCAAATGACATTAGTTATTCGGGCCATCTCATTGCGACTACGGCCTCCGCAAACCGGTCCAAGGGAAGCAGAGGACCGGAAGAGTGGCGTCCTCCAGACGAAACCTATTGGTGCACTTACGCCGTAGACTGGATTTCAATTAAAGGCCGGTGGGAACTCACGGCAACGGATGGGGAGTGGAAGGCCCTACGGGATATGCTGGATACTTGCGATTAGTCGGTTGAGGTCGAGGTAAAAGAAATCAATTGACATCGGCTCGTCCACTTTGCGCAATCAACGACCGCCTAACTGTGCGAATTATTTCGAGTAAATCATGTTCCACAATAACAGGTTAAGACCTCAAAATGACTCTGGTATGCGTGGGGGTATATAGTACCTATATAGTAGAGCCATTCCTAAGCGATGTACCCCCTAAGACTATAGGCCGGGCTATACCAACTCTAATACGACCACGCAAGCGTTAAGCCTACTAGTCTCACGGCACTCCACACTCCATCCTACTGGAACAATTAAACATCCGTACTGTCCCTCAGACGCGTCAAGTTGAGTGTACGAACGTTGCCCAGATTGCCCCCAGATAATCACAGTTGCCATTGTTCTCGTGTCCGTCTTCTCCTCAACTATACTCTAAACAGATCAACCCATTCTAACGGCGATAGTTGAAGGCCAGGGAATACCATTTATCGCGGTCCAGACCTTTTAGAAAGCAAGTTGCTGTCAATGTTGCTGTCAATTGGCTTTATATCGTGAAACAAAACAAGCCACCCAAATGCATGGATGGCTTGTTGATGTGGTTCTATGTTGGTGGAGCTGCGGGGACTCGAACCCCGTACCCCCTACTTGCAAAGCAGGTGCTCTCCCTGATGAGCTACAGCCCCACGACAATAACTAGTCTTGGGTCTTCAAGTTTCAGTGGAGTGCATATAGACGCTAACAGCTTGTCACTGAAAGCTGAGGACTCAAATAACAAACACCTTAACTGCTGGATAGTGAAAGGAAACGGTTTAGTTGCATTTATAAAAATCGATAGGTTTTCTCAGGGAGATGACTTCGGTTTTCGAGGAGTTCCATCCGACGAATCGGACTCCGACTCTACTCTCCGTCTCTATCATCCCGCCTACCGAACGACCTAGGAGTTTCGCCGCCACTGCATCCAGCCATATTTCATGCCTTCTGCCGTGTTGAACGAAATTTCTCCCTAGAAAGGAGGTGATCCAGCCGCACCTTCCGGTACAGCTACCTTGTTACGACTTCGTCCCAGTTACCAGTCCCACCCTCGGCGCCTGCCTCCTTGCGGTTAGCCCAGCGACTTCAAATGTTACCGACTTCCATGACGTGACGGGCGGTGTGTACAATCCCCGGGAACGTATTCACCGCAGTGTGCTGACCTGCGATTACTAGCAACTCCGCGTTCATGCAGGCGAGTTTCAGCCTGCAATTCCAACTGGGGCCTACTTTTTGGGATTAGCTCGGACTCGCGTCGTCGCAACCCTTTGTATAGACCATTGTAGCGTGTGTGTAGCCCTGAACGTAAGAGCCGTGCTGACTTGACGTCATCCCCACCTTCCTCTCCCCTTTTAGGAGCAGTCTCGCTAGACATAGTAACTAACGACGAGGGTTGCGCTCGTTGCGGGACTTAACCCAACACCTCACGGCACGAGCTGACGACAGCCATGCAACATCTGTGCATGTGTTCCGAAGAAAAACCTGCTTTCACAGGCGGTCACAAGCATGTCAAGTCCAGGTAAGGTTCTTCGCTTATCATCGAATTAAACCACACGCTCCGCTGCTTGTGCGGGGACCCGTCAATTCCTTTGAGTTTTAGCCTTGCGGCCGTACTCCCCAGGCGGGATACTTATCGCGTTAGCTTCGGCACGGGAGGGGTCGATACCCCCCATACCTAGTATCCATCGTTTAGGGCGTGGACTACCCGGGTATCTAATCCGGTTCGCTCCCCACGCTTTCGTGTCTCAGCGTCAGGTACAGTCCAGAAAGCCGCCTTCGCCTCGGGTGTTCCTCCGGGTATCTACGCATTTCACCACTACTCCCGGAATTCCGCTTTCCTCTACTGCCCTCCAGCTTGGCAGTTTCCCATGACCCCTCCCAGTTAAGCCGGGAGATTTCACATAAGACTTGCCATGCCGCCTACACACCCTTTACGCCCAATAAATCCGGACAACGCTCGAATCCTACGTATTACCGCGGCTGCTGGCACGTAGTTAGCCGATCCTTATTCATGAGGTACCGTCCGTTCTCTTCCCTCATAAAAGGGGTTTACAATCCTAGGACATTCATCCCCCACGCGGTGTCGCTGCGTCAGGCTTTCGCCCATTGCGCAAGATTCCCTGCTGCTGCCTCCCGTAGGAGTGGGGGCCGTGTCTCAGTCCCCCTCTGACCGATCATGCTCTCACATCGGTTACCCGTCTTCGGCTTGGTAGGCCATTACCCCACCAACTACCTGATAGGCCGCAAGCTTCTCCCAGAGCAATAAATCTTTCCTTATCGAACCGTAACTCGATAAAATTACGGGGTATTAGACCGAATTTCTCCGGCTTATCCCCCGCTCCGGGGCAAATCACTTACGTGTTACTCAGCCGTCTGCCACTGTACTAGGCAACCGAAGTCGCCGTTCTCGTTCGACTTGCATGCATTAAGCGCACCGCCAGCGTTCGTCCTGAGCCAGGATCAAACTCTAAAAGTGTGTTTCCTTTCACTATCCAGTTGTTAAGGTGCTCCGGGTTTCTTGCCCCTGACTAAGCGCCGGAGGCGACGAATCCCTTGCGACATCTCTCAATGTCTAAGTACATGGTAGCCTATGGGCACATGGTCGTCAATAGAATTACACGTACCAATTTCAAATCCATTCTCTGCCCTTAAAACCCACTATTCCCAGACGTATCACGCCCCTAGTTCAGCCAAAAGCTCTCGAACATATTGCAGGCTTCTGCGGTCTTTGCTTAGCTGATCACCGGTGTTGGCTCCCTCAATGGCCAGGTAGCCGTCGTATCCCGCCTTCAGCATTGCGCTTATGGCATAGCGATAATCTATGTCTCCGTCCGGCAGCGGCACCCGCAAAAAGTATGTGTGATTAATCTCCGGTATGTGAATTCGCTGGAGACTTTTGCAGTGCCAATATTTTGATCGTGAGGCCAAAGAGTCGATGCACTGCTCGCTGGATTCTTCAGGATTTTCGTATGTCCACAGCACATTTCCCAGATCCGGGTTTACGAGGACATTAGGACAGTCGGCTAAATCGAGAAGTTGCATGGTGGTCCAACTGTTGTCTGCAAGGGAGTGCTGGTGTACTTCGATGGTAATGGTGATGCCGCTCCCGCCCGCCCGGTCCCCTATCTCTTTCAAGACCTTGGCAGTACGAGCGTAGTCATCCGCACTTGCCTGCTGGCTGGACCCGTGCGACTGTGGTGCCCCATTGGCCCCAGTGCTGACCTGAGGATTTCTCGCCGGGCCGCTGAGAGCTGTGTTTACTATGCCTGCGCCTACCCAACCCGCAATTTCCACAGCCTTTTCCAGTCGCTTCCTACTGCGGTCCATTACGTTAGGCTGGCACAGGCTGCCCCCCGCGCGAATTGCGATGCACGGCACGCCGGCGTCGTCCAGCTCTCGTTTTATCTCCAATACACGCTCTTTGGTAGCCTCTGCGCCTCCAAAGTTATCGACTCCAAGCTCGATGCCTTCGAAGCCTATTTCCTTTACCTTTTGCAGGTAGCCGCCACGCATTTTGCCCGTTGGCAGGATCCAGGCCTCATCCGCATAGAATGGATAGAAGGCGCT
>CAUZQF010000135.1:0-6716 GCA_963581905.1 Dehalococcoidia bacterium | reverse complement strand
ATGAGCTTCTGGTAGCGCGCACAGGTCTGCCGACGCCGGAGCTCGCGGAGAAACTAACGGCAATGCACTAAGCCCGTACCTGTTGCATTTTTCTCCACACTGAGTCTTCCCAATTGAGTACAATCAGCTAGCCCATATTTCAGGCATTCGCTTATTCCAGGCATGCCACGAGGATTAATGAACGTTAACCCTGCCCTGCTATTGCGAACTGCCTTGCGTGCGCCAGCCATGCGCATTCGCGATTTTCGATTCCTTTTCGCCTCCGCGATGTTCGACGCCGTCGGATTCACGGGAGAGATGGTGCTTCTTGGCTGGCTGATGCTGGACATGACCGACTCACCCTTCATGGTGGGCGTGGCATTGAGCTTGAAGTCAGCACCGTTCTTCTTTCTGGGCATCCTGGCGGGGGCCATTGCCGACAGGTTCAGCAGGCGAAACCTCATGCTCATGTTGAATCTTGGCATGGTCGTGATAACCTCATCGATAGCAGCTTTACTCCTCACTGACAATCTACAGGTATGGCACCTGCTGCTGTCGACCATGCTCACCGGGAGCCTGGCAGCGCTATACCAAGCGTCGCGGCAGAGCTTCGCCTTCGACGTGGTAGGCGAAGGAAATCTGCTGAGTGGCCTGGCTTTCGTCAGCCTCGGTATGCGATTTGGAGGGCTATTTGGCTCGCTGGCTGTTGGCTTCCTTATCGCCGACGTGAGCGCTGGTGCCGCGTACCTGTTGCTGGGAGTCGGGTACCTGGCATCGGCAGTGTGCCTTACGTTCATTCGCTCGCGAGGGCAAGCCGCACCATCGGCCCGTCAGCCAGTCCTCAGCGGCCTGAAAGAGTTTGGCGTCGAGCTTCGCCACAACAGGTCTCTGTTAGTGCTGATCCTGGTGACGTCGGGCACGGAGGTGCTGGGTTTTGCGACGGCCACTGCCTTACCAAGTCTCGCCAGGGATGTACTTCACGTCGACGCAGATGGGCTGGGCATTCTTACTGCCTTTAGATCGACAGGCGCTATAATCGCCATCCTGCTGATAGCCCCGCTCGGAGAGATCAACCGCAAGGGCCTGATGCTTCTGCTGTCCATGATCGTTTTTGGTGCTGCCATCATCATGCTGGGAATATCTCCCACCTTCGCATTCGCACTGTTCGCCATCGCCATCATAGGCGGGATGATGTCACTGAGTGACCTGTTCTCGCAGAGCTTGATGCAGGGCGTGGTCAAGAACGAGCAGAGGGGCCGGGCCATGGGGGCGTGGGTCGTCAGCGTGGGCACAGCTCCCGTCGGCAACTTGCAAGTGGGGTTCCTGGCGGCAACGTTCAGCGTGACAGTGGCGCTGGTGTTTAATGGCGCTGCGCTCGCCTTAATAGGCGTCGCCATCCTGCTGCTCAATACCAAGATTCGGCGAATGTAGGAGACGCTAACCTGTGCTTGCCAGAGGCCATCGATAGGTCGTGCAATTTTTCTCAGATGACCGGTTAGGCTAGGACTGCTTCGCGGGCAAGGGCTCTGGGCTGTCGTCCTTTGATGCGGCCGCCAAACCAGAACCGCCTCCCCGAATGAAGGACAGCACCATGCTCACCACCATTACGCCAGCCATGATCCTGTAGGCGACCCTCAGCCCGGATACGAAGGACTCGATGACGCCTTCGCTTCCTACCTCTGTCACCGCTGCGAGGCTTGGCTGGAATCCCATCGACGCCATCACCGCCGTAACGATAGCCGTCCCTATGGCAATTCCTGTGATGTTGCCAGCGTTGCGCACCAGGTTCACGAAGCTGGACATCACGCCGTATTTACTCTCCTCAACAGCACCTAATATGGATGCGTTGTTCGGCGGATAAAACGTTCCGTTGCCGCTCATCTGCATAATCAGCGCTACGACAATAAACGGCAGAGCTGTCGTCTCCGTCACGGTGGACAGGATCAGCAAGCCCGTCGTAGACATTATCAGCCCACCAACGGTAAACCGTCTCAGTCCGTACTTATCCGACAGGCGACCGCTAATAGGCCCGGCCACGATCATGGCTATGGCGCTGGGAACTATAATCAGCCCCACCTGCTGCGGTGTGTATCCCTGGACTGCCTGCAAATAGAAGGGTATGAGAAACCTGACGGAGGAGTTGGCAGCGAAGGACAAGAATTGCGCCGCCACGGCCATGGAAACAAACCTGGATTTGAATAGCTGTAGGTCCATGAGAGGTGCGGGAATTCGCTGCTCCCACCACACGAACAGCGCTATGAAAGCGACGACTAATACGATACCTATCATCACCGGCGGGTTGGACCAGCCGACTCGAGGTCCGTTGGTCATTACCAGTAGGAAGGAAAGTAGGATGCTGGAAGACAGCGCGGCGCCAGACCAGTCGAATCCGACCGAGCCGCCGCTTCGCCGGGAAAATTTCGTACCATCCAAAACGATCATCACAGTGCTTATGGAGACGACGCTAAGTATTACAGACGTGTAGAAGATCCATCGCCAGCCCAGTGCGCCGATGATCAGACCACCCAGGACCGGCCCTAGAATGTTGCCGGCACCAACAACAGTAATCGAGGAGCCCAGTGCCTGCCCTCGTTCGTTGGCTGGAAAGGCAGTGACGGCCATGGCCATGCCAGTACCCTGGGTCATGCTGCCGCCAATGCCCATCAGAATCTTAAAGAGGATAAGTATCCTGATATCCTGGGCAGTGCTAGCCAGAAGGCCGCCTACTATGAAAATGCAGAACCCTGTTACGTACACACGCCGGCGACCGATGATGTCGGAGAGACGCCCCATGGGAAGCAGCAGAGCACTGATAGTTAGCGAATAGCCGACAAGTACCCATTGGGTTGTAGGTAGGTCTGTACCAAAGTGGGCCGATATGGTCGGCAGCGCCACGATGAGGCTGCCGAAATCTGCCACTGAGGTAAATGTCCCTACGGCGATGGCAAGGAATGCCCACCACTTGTAGTGACGGTTTTGTGAAATGTCCAAACGCGGCAAATGCATGAAGGTACTTCACATTGTACGTCCGTGCCGGTTGCCGCACAACAATGGACTACCTTTTAGAGGCCAACAACACCTGCATTCGATTGAGGGTTGGCAACGCCAGGACGGAATATATGACCACACGACCTGCACCTGTAGCAGACGTTATAGTGAGGCCTTAGTTTTTCCAGCGGTATCACATCCTCCAGAGCGCAACGGGGACAGCCGATTGGCGGCGATTGACGCCCAGCATTGGCTGCAATGGCCTGAACCTGTTTCTCCAGAACGTTAGGTAAGCCTGTTTCCGTGACCGCTACGGGGGACCTAAAGCCACATTGAATACAAAAAACATGTTCCTTATAGCTAGCGTCTACGTCCCCACCACACCGGGGACAACCCTTAAAGAGAATCAAAAAAATCACCACCGCTGAGACGTTTGACGAATGTTATTGTACTAATACTAGAACATATGTATCAATACAGATTTGACGCGTACTGTGTCTCCCATTAAAGTAATTGCACACGTAGCAGTCGTATGAGATTCAGGGACGGATCATGAACAGCATCGAACGTCCATACGCCACTCTGGCAGATGCAGTACGCCAGGCCCGCATGGGCAAAGGCATGAGTCAACGACGCCTGTCTAATTTGCTCGGCAAGAGCCAGGGCTACCTGGGGCACCTGGAAAGCCGTCGTTTTCGTCCCACAGTGGATACGCTCAAGGAGCTTTCGGCGGCACTGGACTTGCCGTACGGCAGATTGGCTATCGCAGCCGAGTATATATCTGCTGAAGAGTTCGAAAACCCTTTGGATGACCGGCAGTTGGTCAGGCTTAACGAGGTCCTGGACTTAACGGATGCCGAATGGGATTCGGCAAAGGATTTCATGAGATACATCCGCAGTAGAAGAGGGTCCTAGGACTAATCCTTTTAGTCAGTCACCCTTCGCACTAACAGGTACTTATCATCGGGTATTCCCAACGATTTGGCTGAATAGCTTCTGCCCTCAGGCCCTCCCATCAGGTACGCCGCGAACTCCTCAGCTTGCCACTCATCTCTGGCCCGGCTGACCCACTGCCACGGCTGCAACTCAAACGTTGAGCCGACGTGCATTACATGATGACCGACGGCGTGCGCTACCAACCACCGAAACCATGGCCTGGAAAGTCCCGGGCGCAGTCCAATGGTCCCGCTCAAAATCATCTCGTCTAGCCGCCCTTTGAACGGGAACAGCACAACCTCCAATTGCAGTTCCGAAACGAGGCGTCGAAGGTCGACGGGAACGCTGAGTTGGTGAGTGTGCCACACATCTATTGCTCTGGTTTTACCGAGCAATTCATATCCATAAAATAGAACATACGTTCCATATTATGAGAGACCGTATCGGCGTGTCAACAACCTACCGACGCTTCATGGCTGGGGATTACGGCCGTCCTCAGGTCCTACTTCGAGTGCTGATCGCCTCTAACGAACTCTTCGAACCTGCCGGACCGCCCTGCGCCGAAGATGTACGTCGTCACGTAGCTGCGGAAAGGAGACCAGCGTTCGGAGTGGTCGGAGGCCTCTTTAGATGACATGGATTTAGGCGCGTCTGCAGTGGGATCAACCAACATGCCCATCATCCGCTCCATGGCCAGATCGCCATGAGGAAAGCCATCGGGATAGCCCAGCGCCCGGATAAGCAGCCAGTGGGCGGTCCACGGACCAATGCCGCGAATTTTCGTTAACGACTTTACCACATCGTCGGCAAGCTGATCGCGGAAAAACTCCAGGTCCAGTTCGCCCGACACAACCTGCTTGGAGATATCCGAAATGTACTCGGCCTTCCTCTGGCTGAACTTGATCGAACGAAGGGCCTCAACTCCGGCGTCGGCCAGGCTCTGCGGCGACGGGAACGCCCGATAAAGCTCTCCATCGACCTCCAGACTTTCTCCATAGGTCTCAGTGATAAGGTTTCGCAGCATGCGGGCGACATGAGTGCTTATCTGCTGTCCCAGTATCGCCAGCACCAGTGCCTCATATGCAGTGGAGGTGTGAGTAATGTGAAGTCCATGCATACCTTTTACCACCGGCGGCAGGTGCGGATCAGCCTCGGCCATCTCGTAGAAAGGCGCAAGGTCATCATCGGTGCTCAGCAGCCAGGCCAGACTCTCTCGCGCCTCAACGATCATCTCCTCATCAAGGTTCTCCGACCGGACCTCTGCCTCCAACATGGGCGCGTCGATGGTGCCGGTAGACCACACGGAGAGCAGCGCTGATCCGCCCTTCAACCGCTGCATGCGCCTGTAGACGCCTTCCTCGAACACATCCGTGCCGTAGCGGCCACGAAAGTAGGTCAGGTACCCCGCAGTCAGGTCAAAGTCAAAAGGAGGCATGGGCTCTATGGAGAACGAAGCACGCTTCATCATTCTTTACTCTCAATGCGGCTAGCCATCAGATTATTCAACGGATCATGCATGGTGTGGCGGCATTTTTGAAAGATTTAGTTGGGGGCGCTGGTCAGCAGAAATCCGCCGTCAACAGGCATCACGATACCGGTGATAAATCTGGCCTGATCGCTGGCCAGAAACAGCGCCGCCCATCCGATGTCCCAGCTCTCACCCTCCACAGGCAAGGGCGTCGAGCTACGTCGAATTTCACGGGCGTCGGCACCCCCTTCAGCTAGTCGAGGTGTCCACATCAGCCCGGGCATAATGCAGTTAACCCTGACGTTGTCTTTGGCGTGGTCCATGGCCATGGCGCTGGTCAGCCCTACTACGGCTGCCTTGTTGACCGTGTAGGGTGCGGCGGAGTTCCCAGCCTTGGGCCTAAGCGCGGTAACAGATGACACATTGATAATGGAGCCACCTCCACCGGCTATCATCTGAGGAACGGCGTAACGGCTCATGTTCACCATGCTCATCAGGTTGAGGGAGATGCTGCGCTCCCAGGCCTCTTCTGTGGCCTCGACAACGCTACCCCTGCCGCCACCGCCTACGTTGTTGTGCAAAACATCCAGGCCGCCAAAGGTCTCGACGGCTAGGTCGATGGCGCGCTTGCAGTCGTCGGGACTGGTCACGTCGGCGGCGGTGCTGATGGCGACTCCTCCTTCTTCTTCGATGATCGCTCTTGTGGCGTCGGCCCACTCCAGCACGGCGTCCACCAGCAGTACTCTTGCGCCTTCCCGGGCAAAGACAATGGCCGCTGCGGCCCCGTTTCCCACACCGCTGCCGCCATAAGTACCAGCGCCGCTCACCACAGCAACCTTGCCTTCAAGTCTGAGGTTAGGCATCAGCTGTTAGGCTCATCTTCTATTACATGCACGTACATAAACGCGCCGGTGAGAATGGTCGCGTCCTCGCAGTGCCCCCCTACCATCTCTCCGGTTGGCCGGGCGGCAGCTACGTGGATATGCACACGAAGGCCACCTTCCGGCAAAGGCTGTATGTAGCCCTCCGCGCTCACCAGTTCGAGGTTTCCCTCGATGGTCTGCAGCTCAAATTCGGGAGAGCCTTCCACGTATTGGCAGAGGTTTCTCAGCTTCAACTGACTTAAGCTACCGATGCACGATTCTATCGTAGCTTCGCGGATGCCTTCTGAGACGGCCAAGGCCTCCAGCGCCTTATTCAACGACTCTCCTGGCAGAAATCGGCGATACAGGATGCGCGACGACGGGGTTTCCCATTTCTGAACCACTCTATGCCCTCCCGGAACTAAAAACTAAAAACTAGTGACTCGTAACTCGCTCTTAAAACACCGCGATAGGATTAGCGG
>CAUZQF010000134.1:0-6802 GCA_963581905.1 Dehalococcoidia bacterium | reverse complement strand
AATGGTCACTCGCACTGCCAGCACCTACTTTTGGGTGCCAGCGAAAACGTGCCGTTGGTGGATGGTAAGCTGACGCTTGGTGAGTTCCAGCGCATCTTTATGGTAGAGCTGGACGATCAGCGCGAATATCGCCAGGTTCTTGTACAGGTAATGGGCGCATAGGTCGGTTCCTGACACAGGCTAGTCCATAGCAGTGATTCTTAGCTAATGCAGGCCTCGTCTGAAGCGGCGTTTTCGGGGGAGATATGGGCACCGAACTGGAACAGGCCTACGACCACTGCCAGGCAATCGCCAAAGAGCACGCGCGTAACTTCTACTATGCTTTCCGCACGTTACCGGCTCAGAAACGCAAAGCCATTTACGCAGCATATGCCTTCTGTCGTCTGTGCGATGACATCTCTGACGAAGAGCAACCTCGCGACGAAAAGGACAGGCAGTTCGCCGAGACTCGCCAGAGCCTCCTGAACTCACGGGCTGGCACTGCAACAGGCCCCACCTTCTCTGCCCTGGGCGACGCTTCTGACGTCTTTCACATACCCTTTGAGTACTATGAAGAGGTCATCGAAGGCGTGGAGATGGACTTCACCAAGACACGTTTCGCTGATTTCGAAGAGTTGCGGGAGTACTGCTACAAGGTCGCTTCCGTGGTTGGGCTCATCTGCCTCGAAGTTTTCGGATACGATGATGATTTGGCGAAGCAGTATGCCATCGAACTGGGACTTGCCATGCAGATCACCAACATACTACGTGACGTCAAAGAAGACGCGGAGCGAGACCGAATCTACCTGCCTCAGGATGACATGGCTCGATTCGGTTACACTGAGCAAGACCTGATGAACGGTGTCGTCAACGACTCATTCAGGGCACTCATGGCCTTCGAGGTTGATCGTGCCAGGTCTTTCTTCGACAGTTCTGAGAGGCTATTTCCGCTGATTCATTCCGATGCCAGGTCGTGTCCCACCATGCTGCACGCTACATACAAAGGGCTTCTTGACCGCATCGAGGCCTCTGGCTACGACGTATTCGAGCGGCGCATCAGCCTGAGCAAAGTAAAGAAGCTCTCACTGGCTGCGAAACTCTGGGCCGCTACCTATCTGCCTTCGCTTCCGCCGTCGCTGAACCGGAAGTAGGCGCGGAACTCGTCCTATGACAGCCGCCCATGCACTGATCCTCGCCCCCTTTACTGAAAGCCAACTAGCCCAACTGCGTTCGGTTATCGAGGTTTCCCACGAAAGCTGGATGGACACTCGTCGGCTATACGATCCCGACGAGTTGGCGCAACGGCTCTTGAAGGGAAACTCCTCTATCCTCGTCATTGAGTCGGACTTCGCTTTCGAAGAGATGTTCCAACAGGTGCCTGACCTCAGATTTGTCGGCATATGCAGGGCGGCGACGAATCATGTCGACGTTGAGGCTGCGACCGAAAGCGGAATACTTGTGGTCAACGCACCGGGGCGGAATGCTCGGGCAGTCGCTGAGCACACCCTGGGCCTGATGCTAGCGCTGGCACGAAAAATACCACGATCACATGAATACGTGATGGGTGGCCGATGGCAAGACCCGACGGAGCCGTACATGACTCTGCGCGGAGTTGAACTTTACGGACGCAACGTTGGCATTTTCGGTCTGGGCGCAATTGGCCTCATGGTCGCGGAAATATGCCATGCTTTGGGAATGAACGTAATTGGATACGACCCTTATGCCGATGTTATTCCGGAAGGGATTCGTAGAGTTGAGCTTGACGAACTATTGATGAGTTCGGACTTCGTAAATGTGCATATGCCGTTAACTCCGGAGACTGAAGGTATGCTGAATTCGGCGCGCATAGGAATGATGAAACCGACGGCATTTCTCGTTAGCGCATCTGATGCAGGCGTGTTTGAAGGAAACTCCCTTGTGGACGCCCTAAAGCGAAAGAGTATTGCTGGTGCCGCTCTCGACGTTTTCGAGTCGCATCCCATTTCGCCGCAGAACCCGCTGCTGGCCCTGGACAACGTGGTGCTCACTCCCCACATAGGCGGCGCAACGGAAGAGACAATCGAACGCCATTCCCACATGATGACGGACGACATTCTTCGCTTCCTGAACAATGAAATTCCCGTTAATCTGGTTAACCCCGGTGCCTGGAAGTCGAACCAGAAGCCGAAGAGGTCTTGAGAAGGTGAGCAACGGACCAGTCCTGGTAGTTGACGCCGGCTCCAGCAGGTTGCGCTGTCACCTGTTCGATAGCGACGGCTCAATCGTCTCGACGTCCGCCGCTGAATGGCCGTACCTGGTTGAGCCTGACGCCTCTTCGATGGCCAAGGCCTTTGACACCCGGTTGTTGTGGCAGGCTGTGGTCATGGCCATCAAGCAGTGCGCCGATGACGCACCTGACCATATGGAAGCCGTGGCGTGCGTAGCTGTGACAAGTCAGCGGCAGGCCGTAGTCTTTATGGACAGCGAGGGCAAGGAAATATACGCTTGCCCCAACATGGACCTGCGGGCAGTATTCGAAGGAGCAGCCATAGATAAATCCCACCGTGAACAGGTATATGCGGTAACCGGTCACCTCCCTTCATTTCTTTTTGCGCCAGCCAGGCTGCGCTGGTTTCAGGAACAGCAGCCAGAGGACTACGCCAGGATAGCCAACGTTTTGACGCTGGCTGACTGGCTAGCTTGGCGACTCACCGGTGTTCTCACTAACGAAATGACGTTAGCCGGCGAGGCTGGTCTGCTCGACATCGGCGGTCGCCACTGGTGCAACGGGCTGTTAGGTGAACTGGGGCTGGATAAACAGGCGAATAGGCTTGTGAATGCTGCCGACATTATTGGCCACGTTATGCCTGATGTAGCCCAGCAACTTCATTTCAAAAAAGAGGTGCCGGTAACCATTGCAGGTGCTGACTCCCAGTGTGGTCTGCTCGGCATGGGCGTAGTGCTACCCGGCCACATCGGCATCGTAGCTGGTTGGAGCGCACCAGTTCAGATGGTGACAGCCCGGCCGGCATTTTCACCGCAGGGCCGCACATGGGTCGGTTGCCACCTGCTGAGCGACCTATGGGTGGCAGAAAGCTCCGCCGGCGCGACGGGCAGCGCATACCAGTGGCTAGCGGATACAATATACGGCGATACAAAAGACCCATTTGCCAAGATGAGTATTGAGGCAACTGAAGCCGGACCTGGTTCCAACGGAGCGGTCTCGATGATGGGAAACGGGGCCATGAACATGAGCGACTTGGGTATGACCTATGGAGGAATAATGTTCCCGGTGCCGCTGACATCGGCAACTGGCGGTATCGGTAGAGGGCACCTGACCCGTGCCGCCCTGGAATCCACCGCCTATGCCATACGGGCCAACATGGAGCAGCTGGAAGCCTTGACTGGCGACAGGGCGAAAACGATTTCGCTGGGCGGCGGTATGACAAAATCTGAGCTATTTGAAAGAATACTCGTAGATGTTCTAGGCCGGGATATTATGGTTGACCCAGTGCCAGACATAACGGCTCTGGGCGCGTACCTTTGCGGGAAGGTGGCCGTCGGTGATCTCGGCAGCCTGTCGGAAGCTGCCGAGTGGGCCTCGGGCAGGATGCGAACGCTGAAGGCTAACGTTCGCGATGCCGCTGAATACGAAGAGCTTTATCAGGATTGGACCCGGCTCTCTAATGCGCTTGGCCAAATTGAGCTTTAGCCTATCTGGTTAGGGGAGACATGTCGGCATTATGAGCATTCGTTGGGAGCAGGAGAGGCGCGCCGTGGTATCGGCTGCAGAGGAAATGGCATCGCAGGGTCTGACCAGCGGCACCAGTGGCAACGTCAGCGTCCGCCTTTCCTCCGATGAGGGCGGCGAGAGTATTGTTGCCATTACGCCGACCGGCGTGCCCTACCCTACCCTGACGCCCGAAGACATTGTGGTCGTGGACCTCGATGTGAATCCCATAGACGGCGACGGCATTCCATCCTCGGAGACTTTGCTGCATACGGAGATATACCGGAGCAGGCCCGACGCTGGCGCAATAATCCACACGCACTCAGTGTTCGCCAGCGTGGCGGCTGTCAGTGGTATGGAAATCCCTCCCATTATCGATGAGGCGATCATCTTGCTAGGTGGCCCCATAGAGGTGTCCGAGTACGCTTTTCCCAGTTCGCAGGAACTCGCAGACAACGTGCTGGCCGCACTGGGACAGCGAAATGCCGCTCTTATCCGAAATCACGGTGCCGTTTGCGTAGGAGTCGACCTCAAAGAGGCCTTAAATGTCGGCGTCCTTCTGGAGCGACTGGCTCAAATATATTATTATGCAGCTGCCACTGGGGAGGTGAACACAATCCCGTCTGATGTGGTCGAGGCCGAGATAGCGATCTTCAACATGCGTCGACAGGCTTATTTAAGCAGCCTCGATTCAAAACTGTGAGGAATACAATTGGTTAGTGTCCCCGGATTTTTGCTGCGGCGGCTCTACGTTAAGGGCAGCCTGAAGAACACACCCACAGGCTTCGAATTCAAGCTTATGAACAAGCTGGGTTCTGGCTACGCTCACGGCATGGCGCCGCTGATAGTTGACAGTGTGGAGCAAGAACCTGGCAATGTCTACTTCATAACAGATGGTGTGGAGACGGCCTTCGATCAGGTATCCAAGGACAACACATTCACTCTGGCTATGAATCGAGACATCACGGTCTGGGTAGATGGCGTGACGCTGGAGACCGGCAACAGAAAAATCGGAATGGGATTTGCCGTGCCGGGACTGGGCACTCTTAAGTTCGACTTCACGGATGTGATCGAGTAATGACCGCAGGCGTTAGGCGTGTGGCTGTGACGGGGGCTTCGGGCTATATAGGCACTCAGCTAATTCGATATCTGGACGCCCAGGACGAGGTAGACCACATCTTGGCCACGGATATCCGGCGTCTTCGGCAAAAGTTCTCCTCCAAGGTCCAATTCATAGATCATGATGTTACAGAGCCCTTTCAGGAACTGTTTCAGCGGCACGACATTGATGCCGTCGCACACCTGGCCTTCGTGCTCCAACCTGGTCACGATGCCGATCGAATACGCAGCGTCAATGTCGGCGGCGCGATGAACGTAATGGGCGCCTGTGTGGGAACCGGCGTTCGGCAACTGGTCTGCCTTAGCAGCACGACCGTCTACGGCGCTCATGCCGACAACCTTCCCCTGCTCACCGAGGAATCACCATTGCGGCCCGTAAAGGGCTTTATTTACGGAGAAAACAAGGCCGAAATAGAGGCGCGGCTGCAAGACTTTAGGACATCGCAACCAGAACTCTCGGTTTCGGTATTGCGCACCTGTCCAGTCTTGGGTCCCAACGCGGACAACTACGTAGCCCGATCGCTCTCGCGGTCGAGGCTGGTAGGATTCCGAGGCCATAATCTGCAGATGCAATTCCTGCATGAAGACGACATGAGCCGCATACTTGCCTACTGCCTCTTGAACGGAGTGGACGGCACCTACAACGTGGCCGGTGTCGGAAGCGTGGGCTGGGAAGAGATGGCCCAGCTTGGCGGCCAGCGGCTGTTGAAATTACCCGGGCCGTTGCTTCGCGCACTGACCGGACTTACCTGGGCGGCGCGTCTGCAAAGCAGCTCTGACGCCAGCGCCTTGGAGCTAATACGCTATCCGTTTCTTGCGTCAACAGAGAAGCTGGAACGTGAGCACGGGCTGAAGGCTAAGAAGTCGTCGCGAGACACATGGCTGGCATTCGTTGAGAGTAACGGGAGGCAAAAGCAGTGAAGGTGCTTATAGACACGGACCCCGGCACTGACGATGTGCTGGCCCTGATTCTGGCGTTGAACTCGCCTGGCCTTGAGATCTTAGGGCTTACGTCTGTCGCGGGTAACGCCTCGCTGGCCCAAACAACGCGGAACGCATTTCGTGTTCTGGAGTACATGGGCCGCACGGACATTCCTGTGTATAGAGGGGCGTCTCGTCCTCTAAAAGGGAAATTCACCTACGCTTACTACTATCACGGCCCGGCTGGACTGACGGTTCGGCTACCCATACCTAGGACCAAACCATCTCCTACCTCGGCGCGACAGGCACTTGTGGATGCTGCCAAGGCAGACCCTGGCGAGGTGACGCTGATCGCCCTGGGACCGCTGACCAACGTCGCCAGAGCCATTCAGGACGAGCCATCTCTGCCAACGCTGCTGAAGGAAATCTACGTCATGGGCGGCGCGGTCAACGTGCCGGGTAACGTTACGCCCTTTGCCGAGTTCAATATTTACGACGACGCTGAGGCCGCCAACGTAGTGTTCTCTTCAGACGCCAACATCACGCTGGTGGGGCTGGACGTCTGCCACGAGCCGTCAGTCTGGCCGGATGAGGCAGGCTGGTTTAATGGCAAATCCATAGGCGAAAAGCTCGTCGCCCGGATCATACGTAACTGGTTCAAATTGCACCCTGAAAATGATCGCTATAACCTCTGCGACCCTCTCACCGTGCTGGCCGCTCTGGCTCCGGGACATTTCACCTTTGGTCAGGCTGAAATACAGGTTGAAACCGGGGGAGAACGTAGAGGGCAGACAGTTGCTCGTTTCGGTTCAGGGCAGGTTCGCGTGGCAACTGACATCGATATAACGGCAGCAAAAGCCGCTGTTCTCGAAGGCTTGCGCTAGTCAACGACCTTATTCCTGCCAAAATACTTTTTATCAATTCATAAACATTAACTGTTGACCGCACCTAGTAGTGGTGCTATATTATCGGTACCATTGTTGACTAAATTCATCAACAAACCTTTCACTCGCAGGAGAAGTTCCATTATGACCGAACAAAAGGTCATTTCGCGTGAAACCGGAGTCGAAGACC
>CAUZQF010000133.1:0-6858 GCA_963581905.1 Dehalococcoidia bacterium | reverse complement strand
TCGGCATTTCCTTCTGGACAATGCCACCCTGACGAACACCACCGGTGGCCTTGGTGTGGCGCGATACAACGTTCACTCCCTCGACCATCACCTTGTTATCTTGGTGCATAATCTGAGAGATATGACCCTGCTTGCCTCGGTCACGGCCCTTGATTACGATCACATTATCATTAGTGTGCAGTTTCACTTAAAGAACCTCTGGGGCCAAAGAGACGATCCGCATGAAATTCTTCTCTCGCAGCTCACGGGCTACAGGACCGAATATTCGCGTTCCTCTTGGCAACTGTTCGTCGTTAATTATCACTGCTGCGTTGTCATCGAACTTGATATGTGAGCCGTCGGGCCTACGAGTGGACTTGGCCGTTCGTACCACCACGGCTTTGACAACCTCACCCTTGCGAACGCCAGCAGCAGGTGCAGCCTCTTTGACGGATGCGACAATCACATCTCCCAACCATGCATACTGCCTACCGCTACCACCGGGTATACCGATACAACTGATAACCTTGGCGCCGGAATTATCAGCGACCTTAAGCCTTGTGTACTTCTGAATCACTGAACCTTCTCCTCATCATCGCTTGCCGTCTCGGACTGGGCTTCTTCAGCAGATGTAGCACCAACTTCAGCCTCAGCCGCTTCCTCTACAGGAGCAGCTTCTTCTGCCTCAACTTCTGCTCCTGGCTCTTCTTCGACTTCCGCTGCGGGCTCCGCGACTACTTCAGTCTCGGCAACCGGAGCTTCTTCTACTTCAACAGCAGGCTCTTCAGCAACCGCGACCGAGGTCTGAAGCTGATACGACAGTACCGACTCATCCTCTACTTTGATCTCATCTGGATGCACTTCTGCGAGATCTACGCTCTGAAGAATCTCAGAAACGCGCCATCGCTTTGTCTTCGACAGTGGGCGCGTCTCCGTGATACGGACCTGGTCACCCAGTCTGCATTCGTTCTGCGGATCGTGCACCATGAATCGAGTCCGCATCTTCACTGACTTCTTGTATAGGCGGTGCGACTTGCGCCACTCCACCACCACGACACATGTGCCGTCCATCTTATCGCTTACAACGCGACCAACTCTGACTTTTCGTCTTTCGAAACTCATGCTAATTCGTTCGCCAGTTCTCTTTCTCGCAGCAAGGTATTGATGCGGGCAATTCGCTTTTTGGCCTTAGGAATGGTATTCACATTCGCCAACTGCATTGTAGCTGCGCGGAATCTAAGATTCATAAGCTCTCGGTGGGTCTCATAGACCTCTGTCTTGAGCTCATCATCCGTCATACCGCGAAGATCATCTATTTCCATAATTATTGACTCTCAACCAATTCTATTTTGCGACCTAAATCCTCGTCACTATCTTGGTTGCCATGGGTAGCTTCGAAGTAGCCAAGCGAAGAGCCTCCCTGGCCAAATCCTCCGGCACTCCGGCAATCTCGAACATTACCCGTCCTGGCTTCACCACCGCAACCCAATGGTCCACGGCACCCTTGCCTTTACCCATCCTGGTTTCTGCAGCACGAGCTGTAACGGATTTATCCGGAAACACCCTAATCCAGATCTTGCCACCACGACGAGCGTACCTTGTCATGGCACGACGTGCAGCCTCAATCTGTCGAGCCGTAACCCAGGCCGTCTCTGTAGCCTTGATTCCGAATTCGCCGAAACTCATTGTGTTGCCGGACTGGGCCATACCTCTTCGGTGGCCCCTGTGATGGTTCCTAAACTTGACCCGTTTCGGTTGGAGCATCTGTTGTAGCCTCTTCGCCTGGTGTTACAGTGATCTCGATGGCCGACATATCATCCGCTGCTTCTTCTTCTGCCTTGGACACAGGGAGAATATCCCCCTTGTATATCCATACCTTGACGCCGATCCGTCCGTATTCGGTCGCAGCCTCTTGGATTGAATAATCGATGTTAGCTCTGAGGGTGTGCAAAGGCACCCTGCCCTCCATGGCCTTTTCGCGTCGGGCTATGTCAGCACCACCTAGCCTGCCGCTGATATGAACCTTAACGCCAAGGGCACCAGCCTGCATGGTCCTGGTAACCGACTGGCGAATGACCCGGCGGAATGCCATGCGACGTTCCAGTTGGTCCGCCACATTACGCGCCACCAAGAAAGCATCCAGCTCAGGCTGTCGTATCTCCTGAACGTTTAGCCTTGCTCGGCGCTCCGTAAGTCCTTCTAGGTCCTTACGCAATTCTTCCACACGCTGCCCGCCTCGCCCGATGACGATACCTGGCCTCGCAGTGTGAACAGTAATGAGCACATCGCTGCTTCCCCGCTCAATCTCCACCTTGGAAATCCCTGCTTCGGGGTAACGATTTAAGATAAGTTTTCTAATACCCATGTCTTCAGTGACGAGGTTACGATAGTCCTCCGACCTGGACGCGAACCAACGCGAGTCCCAGTCTCGAACTATCCCCAATCGAAAGCCTATGGGATGTGTTTTCTGACCCAATCTAGGCGCCCTCCCCGTCGACTACAACCGTTATATGGCTGTTTCGCCTGATAATAGTGGCTACTCTGCCTCTGGCCCTGGCACGGAAACGCTTAGTGCGCGGGCCCTCATTAGCGTATATCTCTACAATCCGTAGTTCCGAGCTGCGACCGACCAACTCATTCTCTGCGTTGGCCGCGGCGGACTTGACCACCTTGGCAACCCGCGCAGCTATAGGCGATGTCATGAACCGCAACTCTCGAAGAGCCAGGTCCACGGGCATTCCCCGAACCAGATCAATGATCGGCTTTACCTTTTTTACAGATATGCCGGTATTTGTGCTAACCGCTTTTACAGACATTATTTCTTCACCAAGTCGTAATTAGGAGCCTATCTGGCTCTCGTAGTACGCTCCGAACGAGCGTGGCCTCTGAAAGTCCTGGTCGGGGCAAATTCCCCTAACTTATGGCCAACCATATTCTCTGTGATGAACAGTGGCACATGCCTTCTGCCGTCATGCACCGCTATAGTAATGCCAAGCATTTGGGGCATGATAGTAGAAGCCCTGGACCATGTCCGTATAACGGTCTGCCTGTTGCTTCCTTGAACCGCCGCTACCTTCTTGGCCAGCTTCTCGTGTACGTAGGGCCCTTTTTTGATCGACCTGGACATAATATTCCTTTAAGGCATCCGACCAGATTGGCCTCGACGCCATTGTTAAAATCCTTGCTAGTTGCTAGCGTCCTCCGCGACGACGCACAATGAACTTACTTGAAGGTTTCTTCTTGCTGCGGGTCCTATAACCCAGGGCTGGCTTGCCCCAAGGGGTCTTCGGTCCCGGCATCCCGATTGGGGATCGGCCTTCACCACCGCCGTGCGGATGGTCCCTAGGTGACATCACTGAGCCTCTTACCTGTGGACGCCAACCCATGTTGCGCTTTCGCCCGGCCTTGCCCAGCTTGATGTTCTTGTGGTCCTGATTGCTGACCTGACCGATGGTGGCCATGCACTCGGCCAATATGTTGCGCATCTCACCCGAAGGCAGCCTGAGAAGGGCGTACTTACCCTCTTTGGCCAGGAGCTGCGCAGACCCACCGGCGCTGCGGACGAGCTGTCCGCCCCTGCCGACCTGCATCTCAATATTGTGTACCTGCGTACCCTCTCGAATAGCACGTAAAGGCATGGCGTTACCAGGCCTTAAGGGAGCCTGTTCGCCAGCCTCAATCTTGTCCCCAACCACCAGGCCATCTGGTGCGAGTATATAGCGCCAGTCGCCGTCGGGATACTTGATGAGAGCGATACGTGACGACCGGTTAGGGTCGTACTCAATAGTCATTATCTCGCCCGGTATACCAATCTTATTACGCTTAAAGTCTATGACTCGATACCGGCGTTTATGTCCACCACCACGGTGACGAACAGTTATCTTGCCCCTTGAGTTTCTGCCGGCGCGCTTCCGCATGCCCCGAATCAGGGACTTCTTGGGCTTGTTAGTAGTTATCTCCTCGTTGGTGGAAAGAACTGCTCCCCGTTGACCAGGGGTTGTAGGTTTAAGTGCTTTTAATGGCATATTAGACGCCCTCGAATATCGTTATGGAATCGCCATCAGCCAGCGTGACAATTGCCTTCTTCCATGCCTTCATACCAGTGAACCGCGGGCCATAGCGCTTACGTTTGCCACGCACGTTCATAGTATTGACCTTAACCACACGCACATCAAAGGCCTCTTGAACAGCCCACTTGATCTGATGCTTTGTCGCGCTCGGTGCGACCTCGAAAGCATAACGCCCCATCTCTTGCATCAATGTACTCTTCTCAGTGACGATGGGTTTTCTTAATATATCAAAGGTTTGTATATCCATTAATTGCCACCAGACTCATCATCGCTGTCGGCGGCATCAACTGCCACATCTCCAGGGACGACTTTTTTACGAACGAAATTTCCACCCCAGAGCTGCTCCGCTTTGTAAACAGCATCTAAAGTCATAACAACCTTGCGAGCGTTGATCAAATCAACCGTGTTGAGCAGATCTGCTGGAAGCGTCTTTGCCCTAGGTATGTTGCGCGCCGCTCGAATGACCTCGGTCGCAGCCCCATCACATACCAACAAAACCGAAGAGGTGACACCCAGTGCCTTGAGCACCTTAGCCATGTCTTTCGTCTTGTTCTCGGGGAGTTCCAGACTCTCCAGAACCACCAACTGCCCAGCCCTGGCCTTATCAGAAAGCGCCATTCGAAGGGCGTTCCGCCTCATGCGCCTGGGCGTACTCTGCCTGTAGCTCCTGGGCGTCGGTCCGAATACAATTCCGCCACCCTTCCACTGGGGGGACCGAATTGAACCCTGCCTCGCACGACCTGTGTACTTCTGTGGCCGAGGCTTGGCTCCGCCTCCGGAGACTTCAGCACGAGTCTTAACCTTGGCAGTTCCCTGCCGTTTGTTGGCCAGTTGACCAACCATGACCTGGTGAACCAAGGCAGTATTCATGGTCGCGCCGAACACATCGTCCCGCACTTCCACGCTGCCCACTACGGCACCAGTGATACTTCTAATTTCCAGTTTCACGATTCTTAACTTCTCCCGTAACCCGCCTTGCGAATAATGACCAGGGAGTTACGCGCTCCCGGTATGGACCCCTTGACCAGCAAGAGATTCCTCTCCGTGTCGGACTGAATAACCTCCAGGCTCCGTTGAGTCACCTGTTCGTTACCCATGTGACCTGCCATGCGTAACCCTTTGAGCACACGGCCTGGCGTAGTACCAGCACCAATCGAGCCAGGAGCCCTGTGTCGGTCAGACTGCCCGTGGGTCTTTGGCCCGCCTGCGAAACCGTGTCGTTTGACACCACCAGCGAAGCCCCTTCCCTTGGTGTTGCCAGTGACCTCGACGATGTCACCAACCTCAAATAGGCTGACATCCAGAGCCTGACCGACTTCCACTTCGGAAATGTCGTCAATGCTCAACTCTCGTAAATGGCGGAAAATCTGCCCAGAGGCCTTCAAGTGGCCCAATTCTGGTTTGCTGAGCTTGCGCGCAATAACCGGCTCATAGCCCAGTTGCACACTCTCGTAGCCGTCGGGGTCCTGCCGCTTTATCTGTACCACCGTGCAAGGCCCAACCTCGATAGCGGTGACACAGTCTGCTCTTCCATCTTCACGGAAGAACTGCGTAGTACCTATCTTTTTTCCTATCAGTCCATGAATTGACATATTGTTTCTCTATTACAGCTTTATGGAGATGTCCACACCGGCAGGCACGTTCAAGCGAGTGAGCGAGTCAATCGTCTTGGACGTAGGCTCCAGTATGTCTATCAATCGGTTGTGGGTGCGTATCTCGAAATGCTCACGAGAGTCCTTGTCAATGTGCGGGCCGCGAATTACGCAGAATCGTTTGATCGACGTAGGCAGCGGCACTGGACCCATAACCCTTGCTCCGGTCCTCTCCGCACTCTCTACAATCTGCGCTGCAGACTGGTCCAGAATACGGTGGTCGAATGCCTTCAGAATTATCCTAATTTTTTGACTGTTCGCTGTGACCATTTCTACTCTCTAACGGCTTAAACTCTGGAAGTTACTCCAGAAAGCCGACCTAAACTATTCGCCTTACGTCGTAGTTGAAGCAACCAGTGACTTCGGTGCCTCTTGGTAGTTATCGAACTCCATGGCATAACTGGCCCTACCCTGTGTGAGCGACCTTAGTGCGTTGGCGTAGCCGAAGCTTTCGCCCAACGGCAGTGAGGCCCGAACCACCTGGGTGTCGTTCTCGCCTTCGATGTTCCTAATGTTAGCACGGCGGCGACCCAAATCGCCAAGAACATCGCCTAGGAACTCACCGGAGGTAACAACCTCCAAACTCATAACAGGCTCCAGTAGCTTGGGACGCGCCCTATTAACAGCGTCTTTTGTTGCCATTGAACCCGCAATTTGGAACGCAACCTGGGAGGAGTCCACATCGTGGAAGCTGCCATCAACCATGGTTACTTTTACGTCAATTACAGGGAATCCCGATAACGGGCCTGACGCCAACGCTTCCGCAATACCCTTCTGAGCAGACGGAATGAACTCCCTTGGGATGGCACCACCAGTAATCTTGTCTTCAATCTTGACGCCTGATCCTGGCTCGCCTGGCTCGATGTCTACAACAACGTGGCCGTACTGTCCGTGACCACCTGTCTGCCTAACAAAGCGCCCGACACCTCTGGCCTGAATGGAGATTGCCTCCCTATAGGCCACACGAGGCATACCAACGCTGCCTTCAACGCCGAACTCCCGCTTCATCCTGTCTACGAGAATCTCCAGATGCAACTCGCCCATGCCTGACATGACCGTCTGCCCTGTTTCATCGTCATAATTGATCCGGAATGTGGGGTCCTCGTCGGAAAGCTTGATCAGAGCCTCGGAAAGTTTATCCTGGTCTACCCTGGACT
>CAUZQF010000132.1:0-6902 GCA_963581905.1 Dehalococcoidia bacterium | reverse complement strand
CGGAAATTCAGGATAGGCTTTCAGAGTTAGAGTTCAAGCTAGTATTTTCGGGCCCATATGATGATCGCAATGCCATAGTAGCCTTACATGCAGGCGCTGGTGGCGTGGAATCGCAGGACTGGGCCAGAATGTTAATGAGAATGTACATGCGCTGGGCCGAGCGGCGTGGCTTCAAAGGCGAGTTGATGGATGTTTCGGTTGGGGAAGAGGCTGGCATCAAAAGCGCCATAATTCAGATAACCGGCGATTATGCCTATGGCTACCTGAAGGCTGAGAGAGGCGTTCATCGTCTTGTTAGGCTATCTCCCTTCGACTCCGACCATGCAAGGCACACCTCGTTTGCATTATTGGAGGTCATGCCACAAGTAGAAGAGGGCGTGGACGTTGTGATTCAACCCGACGACCTGAAGATAGATGTGTTCAGGGCTGGTGGCGCCGGAGGCCAGAGCGTTCAGAAGAACTCGACGGCAGTGCGCATCACCCACCTTCCCACCGGGATAAAGGTCAGTTGTCAGAACGAGCGCTCCCAGCATCAGAATAAAGAATTTGCCATGCGAATACTGATGGGCAGACTGGTGGAGAGGGAGATAGAAGAGAAGGCCAAGAAGATGGCGAAGATTAAGGGCGACCACATTTCGCCTGAGTGGGGCAACCAGATACGCAGCTACGTGTTGCAGCCCTACAGAATGGTCAAGGACCACCGCACCGACTTCGAGACCTCAGATGCAGATGGCGTTCTAGATGGGGACGTCGATCCATTCATGAGAGCCTACCTCACCTCTACTGTGGGTTCGGACTAGCTACTGCAAATCATGAAGGCCTAGCGGGTTACGCACAATTATTTTGAATAATCATTACCCGGGCGAGGTTGCCCTCAAGAGCAGAATTAGATTAACAAGAATGTTTGGTGGTATCCCATCGGTGTATATGGGCATTAAAGGGGAGAACGCAATTGTTTAAAAGAGAAAAAAGGACTGTGGGTGACACTTATTATGCGTAAGCTTTTCCTACTTCCGCTGGTGGCGATCTTACTTCTGGCGGTCGCGTGCACACCTGTGACAGTGACGAATGAGTTTTCAGAAGCAGAGCCGGGTGAAGAGTCGTCTCCCGCTGCTGCTCAGTCAACTGAATCGGCAACCCCGGGATCTACTGTTGAGTCAAATCCATCCACTAGTTCGACTCAGGGTTCGGCACCGGCTTCATCGGTTCCTCTGGCACCTCCGGCGGCGTCTGTTCCTTCTACGAGCGCTGCTCCCGCCCCTAGTGTCGGGGCCCGAGGAGGCGTTTTACGCAGGCTCTGGTCGGACCCTCCTACATTGGACCCGCACCTGACGTCTGATACTACCTCGTCCACTATCGTTGTAGAGGTGTACAGCGGACTCATCACCATCGACACTGATATTAAACTTTCCCTGGATTTAGCTGAAAGCTTTGACATCAGCGAAGATAAGACAGTCTATACCTTCCACATAAGGCCAGATGCGAAATTCCATGACGGTAAGTCAATTACAGCCGCAGACTTTGTTTACTCCATTAACAGGGCAGCCAGCCCTCTAACAGCGTCACCAACAGCGGATACATATCTGGGTGACATAGTTGGCGTACGGGACGTACTGGATGGCATTGCCGATACGGTATCTGGCGTTCAGGCGATAGACGAAAAGACGCTAAAGATAACAATAGATGCGCCCAAAGCCTACTTCCTGGCCAAGCTCACCTATCCGACAGCCTTTGTTTTAGACCAGAGTCAGGTGGAGTCGGATCCTAGCTGGCTGGATGCTCCCAACGGCAGCGGTCCCTTCAAATTAAAAGAGTATAAGATCGGCGAACGCATTATCCTGGAGCGGTTCGACGAATTCTACTTGGAGCCGGCCATGTTAGACGAGGTCCACATGAACCTGGTAGGGGGCCAGGCAATGGCGATGTACGAGAATGACGAGATCGATATTACAGGAGTAGGCCTGTTCGATCTGGAAAGGCTCAAAGACCCCAATGAACCGATGAGCAAGGAGCTAAAAGTGTCGCCGCCGGGCTTCAGCGTAACCTACATCGGCTTGAATCCCAATGAGGCTCCTTTCGACGACCTAAAGTTCCGGCAGGCGCTCAACTACGCCATCGACAAAGATGTAATAGCTAATGAGGTATATTCGGGTCGTCTGGTGCCTGCACACGGAATACTGCCTCCAGGATTCCCTGGCTACAACCCAAATCTGGTTGGCCTAAGATTTGACCCAGAGCTAGCGAAGCAACTTCTTGCTGAATCCTCATATGCAGATCCGGATTCTCGACCACGCATTACTATCACAGTTCCTGGAACTGGTGGCAACATAAGCCTCGACCTGGAAGTGATACAGGAAATGTGGATACAGAACCTGGGGGTAGAGGTTGAGATTCAGCAGGTGGAGTGGGCCACTTACCTTCAGGATCTCAACCGTCGGAAATTTCAAGCTTTTGCGGGTCTTTCCTGGCAAGCAGACTACCCAGACCCACAGGACTTTCTAGATATTCTGTTCCATTCGGAAAGTGAGACCAATCACGGCGGCTATAGCAATTCCGAAGTGGACGCCCTACTGGAAGCGGCCCGGGTTGAGATTGACATTAGCAAGCGGGTTAAGCTTTACAATGACGCGGAGAAGATGATTGTTGAGGACGCGGCCTGGGTACCCCTTTGGTACACGGGCGATCGCTTCTTACTCCTGAAACCCTACATTAAGGGGTATGCCCTTACGCCCATGACGGTGCCAAAACTGAGGCACGTGTACATCGAAGGTAAATAGAATTCGGCAATGCCCTCCTCCACGAACGTTGGGGGGGGCATTTTGCTACCTGCTGCCTTATGAGTAGCTGATGCGTCGAATCTCCTTGAAACTGCATCTCAGATCGTGCAAACATAGCGTCTAGTTTGCGCCAGGGAGGCGTACCGCGAGCCATGTCCTAGGCTGGCCGTACTCTAACCAGCATGGGGAAAGAGAATGTGGACTTACATAGCGCGTAGAATGTTGTGGGTGCCTGTAATAATATTTGCAGCATCGCTAATGACCTTTTCACTAGGTCGCTTCGGGCCCGGAGACCCTGTAGAGGTGATTCTAGGCGATCGCTACGAGCAGCGGGCGGCGGACAATATCCGAGCCCAGCTTGGGCTGGACAGGCCGTTTCACGTGCAATATGCCGACTACATGTGGGGCGTCGTGCGTGGAGACTTTGGCGAAAGTTACCGTCACCGCGACCACTCAGTCTCGTCGCTCCTGTTTCCCAAGTTTCTCGTCTCATTCCAGGTCAACCTGGCTGCCATGATCGTTAGCCTGGGCTTAGGGCTGCCGCTGGGATTCTGGGTGGCTCACAAGCAGGGTCAGTGGATGGACCCCACGACGGTCGGCATCGCCCTTTTTCTGATGTCCATTCCTATCATGGTTACTATTCCCGCGACGCTGTGGGTTCTTTGCCTCAAGTGGGGCGTTGTGCCATGTTCGGGCTGGGGGGGCCTGTTTGATCTGCGAATCATAGTTCCCGCGCTTACCCTGGGCATTCCAGGGATAGCGGGTCTGGCCCGTCTAATGCGGGCCAGTACGCTGGACGTCATGGGCCAGGACTTTATAAGGACTGCCAAGTCCAAGGGCCTGTCCAGCTTCACGGTGGACACCAGGCATCTCCTAAAAAATGCGATGATCCCCATCGTAACTGTGCTCTCATTCTCTCTGGTTGGCATGTTCACCACCAGCTTCATCGTGGAGAAGATTCTAGGTATACCTGGGGTGGGCCAATTTACCATAGACGCCGTGTTTAACAGGGATTACCCGATTATTATGGCTATGACGATACTGGCATCTGCTGCATTCGTCTTCGCGAACCTTCTCGCAGATATAGCCTACGCATTTATCGACCCAAGAATTCGATACCAGTGAATAACAGGCTCGCTCACGTGTACATCATCTGTAACGAAACTCTTGTTCGGGGAGACTACTAATGGCCGTAGCTGAGGTTATCGAACAGCTGGAAGCCAATGACAAGCGAAAAGGGCACCTATCGAGGGCGTTTTCCAGGCTCATTCGAAAGAAACTCGCTGTTGTATCCATGGCTGTTCTGATAGTTGTGTACTCTGCGGGTATATTCGCGCCCTTCGTGGCCCCTTACGACTATACGGTGCAGGACTACACGTCCATCCGCAAAGGGCCCAGCCTGGAGCACCTGGCAGGAACCGACTTCGCGGGTAGGGATGTTCTTACAAGGGTCATTTGGGGTGTCCAGAACACCGTAATCATCACGGTGGTATCTATGGCAACTGGTGGACTTGTCATCGGCGTCAGCCTGGGCCTGATATCAGGTTACTTTGGAAAGTGGGTAGACGGGTTGATCATGCGGGCGGGTGAGTTATTTGCCTCCTTTCCCGAGATTCTCTTGATAATATTGTTGGCTGCCACTTTGCGTCCTCGAATTGTGGATTGGGTCCGGGCCATCGAAGACAACACATTCATGGATGGGCTGGTACGCTCAGGTGCCGCCGATTACTTCGTGATATCTCTGGCACTAGTGGCCTTTGGCTGGGTTGGCATGGCCCGGCTGGTGCGAGCTCAGGTACTCACTCTCAGAGATACCCAGCATGTAGAGGCGGCCAAAGCCGTAGGCGCATCCACACCACGAATACTGTTTCTTCACCTTTTGCCCAATGCCATCAGTCCCATCGTCGTGATGGTAACCATGGGCATGGGAGTGCTAATAGGTCTGGAAATCATCTTGAGCTGGCTTGGATTGGGAATCCAGCCCCCTCGACCCAGCCTGGGCAGAATGCTGCTGGAAGGGGGTAACCTCAGCGCCTTGCGTGCAGTGCCATGGATGCTGCTGGCACCCGGCACCGTTGCTCTGCTGCTCATATTCGCCTGGAACCTGTTGGGCGATGCCCTAAACGACGCCTTGAACCCGCGTACTAGATAAGGCTTCTTAGCGCGCCTCAACTCTCATCTATTGAATCTTCTATTTCTTCTCTGGTTGCGTCCCGTGTAAAAATACTGTATCCCTTGTAGGTGTAATTCACCTGAAGGGAAAAATATGGGATTCAAACTTCTGCTGCTTCCTCCCGGAGGCGATAAAAATACCCTAGTCACTCAGGATTGGCCCCGAGAGATCAAGAAAGCGTGCCCCGATGTCGAGATCCGTGTCGCCACCTCCGTAGGCGAGGCCATGGAGATGATTGATGACGTGGATGCTGCTTTTGGCGATATCGCTCCGGAGCTTTTAGAGAGGGCTCACAACCTCAAGTGGATTGCCTGTCCGCAGGCTGGCCCCAGAGCCGGTTACTACCACGAGAGCCTAATCTCCAGCGACGTGGTCGTCACCAATACAAAAGAGATCTATAACGATCACATTAGCGCGCATATCATGTCCTATGTTCTGGCCTTCGCCAGGGGACTGCAGGTATACATCCCGCTGCAAAACAAGAGTGACTGGAAGCCTGGTTACGATATCACTCACCTGCCTGAGGCGACGATAGGCATCATCGGCCTGGGAGGAATCGGAGCGGAAACAGCCCGACTCTGCGCCGAATTTGGCATGACCGTGCTGGCCGTTGATCCCAGGGTCACTGAGCCGACTAAGGGTGTCGCCGAGATCTTCGCACCTGACGCGCTCAAGCAGGTGCTGCCTAGATGCGACTTCGTTGTGCTGACTGTGCCCGAGACGCCTGAGACGCAGGGGCTGTTCAACAAAAAGACGTTGGGCTACATGAAGAGTACAGCGCGGCTAATCAACATAGGACGGGGCGCTGTGGTAGTTCTCGACGATCTTGCGGATGCGCTACGGGCAGGCATCATTGGTGGCGCTGCTCTTGATGTATTCGAAATAGAGCCCTTGCCGTCGGACCATTCCCTGTGGTCTATGGAGAACGTAATCATCACCCCGCATGTCGCTGGCGCAGGCCCTTACCTTGAGGACCGGCGCACCGATCTCTTTGTGGAGAACTGTGTCCGCTTTAATGAAGGACTTGAGCTCAAGAATGTCGTGGACAAGAACAACTGGTTCTAACAAGCCATATTCAGGGTGCTATAGATGAATATTCACCTGGTGGACGGGACATACGAGCTATTCCGGGCATATTTTGCCATGCCCAAGATCACCTCTCCTGATGGTCGTCCTGTGGGCGCTGTCAGAGGCATAATGCAGACGCTGTTATTGCTGCTGCGTCAGGAAGGCACCAGCCACGTAGCGTGCGCCTTTGACCACGAGGTCGAGTCGTTCCGAAACGCTATGTTCGACGGCTATAAGACAGGCGAAGGCATCTCCGAAGACCTCCTGGCCCAATTCGACCTGGCAGAGCGGGCAGCGAAGGCGTTGGGAATTGTCGTCTGGCCCATGATTGAGTTCGAGGCGGACGATGTAATCGCCTCAGCCGCTCACAAGTGGGCTGAGACTCAAGGCGTAGATCAGATCGTCATGTGCACCCCTGACAAGGACCTTGCTCAGATGGTGCTAGATCCCAAAATAGTGGCACTGGACAGGCGCAGGGACATCACCTTGGACACACAGGGAGTCGTCGATAAGTTTGGTGTAATGCCGGAGTCCATCCCCGACTACCTTGCGCTGGTCGGCGACTCCGCAGATGGCATTCCGGGCATACCCCGATGGGGCGCCAAGTCTGCTTCTATCGTTCTGGCTAGGTATTTGCACCTGGAGCAGATTCCATCAGATGTGCAGCAGTGGGATGTAACAGTCCGTGGTGCAGCCACTATGTCGGCTAATCTTGAAGAGAGGCGCTCAGACGCAGCGCTGTACAAGGAATTGGCTACATTGAGGCTGGACGTCCTGATATCGGAGACCGTCGAAGAGCTGGAGTGGCTGGGAGTGCCCAGGGCGCCATTTGAGGCATTGTGTGCCGAGCTGGGCTTCAATAGTATGCTGACACTGCCTCATCG
>CAUZQF010000131.1:0-6954 GCA_963581905.1 Dehalococcoidia bacterium | reverse complement strand
ATGACGGGTCAGCACGCCTCGGCGCTCCAGAGCGGACACTGCGGTCCTGGCACCTTCTCCCATTGCCCTTACCAACTGTTCCTGGCTGACCCGTGATCTCTTTTGCAGGTAGGTCAGTACGCGGCTCTGGAATGGGGTAAAGGCAGCATCGGTGTTTTCTGGCTGGGCGGTTAGCGATAGTAGGGTGTTGCCACGAACGCGGCCGCCTTGGGGTAGCATGGGCGATATCGCCTCGAACAGAGAGCAGAGGTAGTATTTGCTGGTCCAGGCCGCTAACTTTAGACGGTACTCATCGATAACTGGCTGCTCAAAGGCCACGTCGTGGATGTCACGGGTCTCAGCCACCTGCGGAGCATCCGATATGGACATGACGATGCCCTGGAGGCTGCGGGGGCCGAAAGGTACCTTGACCAGATGGCCGGGCTGTATTTGAAGACCTTCAGGTATGGAGTAACTGAAGGTCTTTTTTGGGCCTGTGGGGGCGTCAACTGCTATCTCGGCGTATCTCACGTAGTTTGCCTGTCGGAATATGCGTCGGCTATGCTATCGATACCTTAATTCTAAGTCAACGAAACGCATGTTCGCAAGTTGCGTGGAATAGAGTTTGGGATTCAAATTGGCTGCGGTAGACTGACGGTGACGTGGGCGTCCCGAAGGCGCAATTATCGTCCACGGCTGATCGACACAGGTGTAAGGAGCCTCGTCAAAGGAAATTTGCAGGCTTACAAGGTCATGAAAGCGCCTAAGTGAGTATTGGGAGCTCAGACACATGATTCGGACATTCGCAACTGGCACGATTATCTTGGTTGCCCTTGTTCTGTCCTGCAGCGCTGAAATCATCAGGCCAGGAACTGATCTTGCGGCTACGCCCAACACATCGCCATCGCTGAACGCTGCGACGCGAGTGCCTGCAATAGCGCCTTTGGTCCCGCCCGTACCAGCTCCACCGCAGAAACCTGCAACGCCATTGCCTGCTGCTATCGAAGGCCCATATCCTCCTCCAGCGTTGTTGGAGATTTCTGGAGTCAAGCAGGCCTCTGGACAGGGCAGCTTCTGCTGGAAGGATGAGCAAGGGTCACCGCTCTGCGCAGACACGTTCGGAATTCCGACAGCATTAAACCCTCTTTTGGCGCCCAGGCAATTCACGGCCCGATTTTTCCTGTTGTTCACTCAGCCTGTGACGGCAGTGCACTTGACCGTCTATCCCGTAACGCTGGAACAGCAGCTCAGTTCGAATGGCAAAGGGTTGCTTCACGCCATGACACTGGTGTGGGTCATCTTCATGCTGGTCCTGTTTGTAATGGAGCCCCTGTTCCTCAAGCGGCTGTTTAAGAAGTATGGTGAAAAGGACCCTGTGAGGGTGATGGCCTACGCTCACCGCTTGCATTGGGTGCTATTGGGTGCAAGCGTGGTAACCATTGTAGGCGCAATGGCTGGAAGTCATGGCTGGTTTTTCTTCTAAGTCAGGCCAACGTGCCGTAAACAGGTCGGTTACGCACAAATGGGCGTCTGCCTAAGCGAACGCCCATTTGCATTTTGCAAAAATACCAGTCTTGAATTTACCGGCGTTCCTTGATACGCGCCGCTCTGCCGGACCTGCCTCGCAGATAATAAAGCCGCGCTCTGCGGACCTTTCCTCTGCGTGTGACGGCTACCGACTCAACGTTGGGGGAGTTGATGAGGAAAGTCCTCTCGACTCCGACCTCGTGGGTAACACGTCGCACAGTGAAGGATTCACCGGGTCCGCCGCCGCGCCTGCGGATCACGACACCCTGGAACGCCTGGGTCCTGGTGCGCTCACCTTCGGTCACTCGGATGTTCACACGTACGGTGTCACCGGACTGGAACTCTTCTATATTCTCGTTGGGCGTAAGAGCGATTAGCTCATAGGCTTCCATGGCTAAGTACCTACCATAAATTCATCATCTGAAAATCAGAACTATACTATGGTACGGCCATAGGGCGAGGTGTGCAAGGGATATTAGCCGCAGTGATATAATTCTTTCGACTTCATTTTAGGAGATTGGCTTTGCCAGACATATCAGCGCTCATATTTGACTTTGACGGCGTTATTTTGGATACGGAAACACCTGAATTCATTATATGGCAAGAAATATTCGTTGCTTATGGAGTCGTGCTGGAAAGGTCCGTGTGGGACCGTACTATCGGTACGGCTTCGGGATCGTTCGATGTCTACAGTCACCTGGCGGAGATTTCCGGCCGTGACATCGATAGAGTAGCTATGCGGGCCGATATGCGTGGCCGTTACTTGGCCCAGATAGACGCCAACCCCGTCATGCCGGGCATTGTTGACTACATCAGCGGTGCGAAATCCTTGGGACTGAAGCTCGGGCTGGCGACGAGTTCAGATAACGCCTGGGTTGAGGGCCATCTATCCGCCAGGGGACTGCTGGGCTATTTTGATTCGATAACCACTAAAGAGGACGTGACCAACGCGAAGCCTGACCCTGAGATCTACATCAAGGCTGCGGCTAGATTGGGTGCTGCGCCGGAAAACGCTATTGCCATTGAAGACTCACTCAATGGCTTGACGGCGGCGAAGAGGGCAGGTTTGAACTGCGTTGTTGTTCCCAATCCTATGACGGCGAGTATGGACTTCGAGCACGCTGATCTGCGACTAGATGCGCTATCTGACATGTCACTGCAGGCTATGCTGGACAGGTTTTCACAAGCCGTCTAAATCGAGACCCAGTATTCCTTGAAGCCTTCTAAATTCCTGATGTACACGCGATTTACGGGCGCATAAGCGGCTTCCGGTAAGGAGGCTGAACCCGAATTCACTGTTTCGAAGGTTACCGATGGACCTGCTGGTGTTGTCAGGCGGAAGGCACCCTTTTGAGGAAACCACTCCTATTCTGGCCGATTTCCTTCAGGCGGCAGGACATCAGGTTCAGGTGACGGAGAACTCTAGCGTCCTGATCTCGGAGAGACTGCGCGGCTACGACGCGGTGCTTTTCAACACTCGTCGCGAGGCAGAACTCAGCTTGACCAGGGAAGAGCAGGTCGAGTTGACGCGCATCATCGGCGGCGGCAAGGGGTTCATTAGCCTACACGTCTCTGGATGCCTGCCGGAAAGTTGGCCTGAGTACCACGATGTCTCCGGCGGCGGTTGGATCACGGGAATCAGCACGCATCCACCTTACGACCAGTTTACGGTGAACGTCAGCGACCCAACCCACCCATGCAGCGCCGGAATCCACGACTTCATTACCAACGATGAGCTTGACATAGAGTTGGGATGGAAGCCGGGCAACCAGGTATTCATCACGGTTGAGCTGGACGGCCAGACGCACCCAATGGCCTGGACGCGCTCCTATGGCAACGGCAAGGTATTCCAAACGACCTTGGGTCACGATGGGCTTAGCTTTCAGTCGACGATGTTTCAGCAGTTAGTGGTTAACGCTGTGGATTGGGCCACCAGCGCCGACTAATTCTTTTGAATGGGTGAAGTACGGGAGCCTGTCTGTCAGCGCGTTCCTATGAATTCTATTCTAACTATTTCTTCGTCCAGTTGCCCATTAGCAGAGTGTGGTACAATCGCGAAAATATCAGCCTATTTAGGCTAAAATCTGCGGTACACCATGGGAGGTAATTGAATGCCTAAGCTAAGCGGACTAGGCCACGTGGGAATTTACGTTAACGACCTAATGAACCAGCGAGACTTTTATTCCAGAGTCATGGGCCTGGTCATAACAGACGAAGATCTGGAACAGCGCGGCATGGTTTTCATGAGCGCCAACCCTGAAGAAGAGCATCACGAATTTGTCATAATGAAGGGCCGAGACGTTGCCCCCGATGCCAAGATGGTGCAGCAGCTATCCTTCAAAGTAGACTCTCTGGCCGAGTTGAAAAAGTTCCATACTACGTTCAAGGAAGAGAATGTCAAGATTCTTCGAACGGTTAGCCATGGCAATGCCTTTGGCATGTACGCTTCCGATCCGGAGGGAAACACCATCGAGGTCTACTACAAGACTGGATTCCCAGTTCCTCAGCCCCATGGCGATGTAGTAAACCTGGACGACTCGGAAGAGGACCTGATCGCAATAGCGAAGGCGGCCATACCTTCCTAGGTCTGAGCTCCGAGATAACTTGAATTAAAAAGGGCAGGTTTAAAAGCCTGCGCTTCTTTATTATCTGATACCTTATGAATATGCAGAATAACAATGTCGTCTCACGAATCAACAATGCGCGAATCTACGGCCTGCCGATTCAGTTCATGGTTGTGGTTGTTCTTGGTTTGGCGATGACGATTTTCTTCGGTGCCTGGGCTGCGGACGCTCGCGTAGAGGCCCGCAATCAACCCTTTGCACAGGCCGGTTCAGGCGCGGCACAGTTCGATTTCAACACGCACTCCAATGGCGACCTGGCGGGCTCGCTGGCTAGCGCTGGAGAGGGCGAGGAACAGGGCTGGGAACGGGCTTTCCTGTTCGCCTGTCCACTGCACTGATTCAGTTCAAGAGGTCAATCTGAGTGGCACTGGGACTTAACTTGGGCAGGGGCGGCGGCAATGGTGGCGGACGCGTCTTCTACGCTCACTACGCCTGGGTAATCGTCGCGGTCATAGCCATCATGCAGATGGTTGGGACCTCTGTTCGAATGGCCTTTGGTGTGTTCATCGATCCCCTGGAGCAGAGCTTCGGCTGGAGTCAAGGAACCATCACCTTGGCCTACGCCATTACCAGTGTGGTCACGGCTTTGGCTTCACCTTTCGCAGGATGGTTTGGCGACCGCTTCGGCGCACGCAAGGCCATGTCCCTCGGAACCGTCCTCTTTCTCTTCGGCATGGTGCTAACCGGTTTTATCTCGCAGCCCTGGCATCTGTATCTATACTTTGGCCTTCTTCTAGGCATTGCCCAGGCCATTTTCCTCGTGCCCCTCATTCCCGCAGCGATGCACTGGTTCAGGCGTCACCTGGGCCTAGGCATGGGTCTGATAATGGCAGCGTGGGGACTTGGTCCAGCCTTGGCAGCGCCCATCATCGGCGCCATGATCCAGTACATGGACTGGCAAAGGGCGTTCATGGCCCTGGGTGTTGGCTCCACGCTGATAATGGCGGTGCTGATCGTCCTGTTCCGAGACAGACCAGCGGATCGAGGTATCTTGCCATACGGCTTTCAGGATGGCGATCCGCTTCCTGAGACCATCAAGATCGACCCGGAGCGCACCAAAGAGTTCAATGACTACATGCGTCGCACTGCGGCCTATTGGAACCTAAGCTCCATACACTTTCTGGGATGCGTTGGTCATGCGGTGATTCTGGTGTACATTGTCCCGCTGGCCGTCAGCGAGGGCCTGTCTCTGGTAACGGCTGCGGCTCTACTTACCGTCATGTCAGCCGTTAGCATACTCTCGAGAATCGCGGTGCCGGTACTCTGTGAGAATCTTGGCACCCGTAGTGTAATGGCTGTCTTCTACTTTCTACAGGGCATTACGGTAGTGATGCTGTTCTGGACGCACGACCCAATGATGTTCTACCTGTTCGCTGTGATGTTTGGTATCGGATACGGTGGAGAGACCGGCGGTTTCCCTATATTGAATCGCAAGTACTACGGACAGGCACCTACTGGTTCGCCGTACGGTGTGCAAATGCTAGGCGCGGGACTTGGAATGGCGTTGGGCGGCTGGATTGGCGGGCCGATTTACGACATGACAGGCAGCTATAACATCGCCCTGATGATCTCCGTGGTCGCCAGCATTGCCGGTATGCTCAGCATCATTGTGTTGGAGCCAACGCATAAGCTGCTGATACCGGACTGGGAGATCGAGCAGGCTTTCGGTGGGGAGCCGCCAGCACAGCAGAGCACTGCTAATACTGGTGGTGGGGACGACTAGTCGACTGCGTTGTCATTAATTATGCTCGAAACAGGGTGTTTTCAGCGTTAGCCAAAGCCCGCGCCGTACCGCTTGTTATCAGCTGCCCACTACCCCCAAACGTCAGCCGTCCTAAGCTTCCGCCAAACTCCATGCTGTGCCGCTCTTTATGCGAAAGAACTACTTTTGCTTCATGAGTCATACTTGTTCGGTGGCGGGACCGGTCATCCATCGCTCGTTCTGCTTCTGGTTCGAGTACGGGAAAACTACGCCCAGTGCGTCAGCCAGCCTCTCGAAGAGTCTGGACGTCTGCCTCCACCATGTCGCCTGGAGTGCGAGTGAGCTTGGTGGCGAAATCCAGAATAGCTTTCAGTTGAGGATCGATGTTGGCCTTGGTGTAGTCGTACATGATCATGCTGGCCATCTCTGGGTCGTTGGAATGCTGACGGAGAAACGCTCCGTGGGACATAGTTCAGAAGCGACACCTATTAACGACGCCAACCGTTGTAGCGATAGCCTCTTCCTGGATTCTTGTCAGTGCGGAGCCGCCAAAGGAGACGGCCTGATTGAGGTCCATGACCGCCTGCATAGCCTGGGGGCGCAAAGACATTATCTTGATTACGTTTGCTAGTCCAAGTTCGTCGTCCTGATCAATCCACGGCATGAGTTTGTACCTTTCCGGCTGAACATTATTTGCCAATTCAGGTGTCTGCTGACGCTGGTTAGATGCTGTCGGCTCCTAGTAGGTCGCCCGACCGCCGCTGATGTCGAAAACAGCCCCTGTGCTGAAGGAGCACTCCTCCGAAGAAAGCCATGCCACCAGCGAAGCTATCTCATCGATGTCACCGGTGCGGCCTACGGGAATGCGGTCCACCATGTACTGGATTTGCTCTGGCGTCAGCTCATCAAGAAGCCTCGTATGGACGACCGCTGGCGTGACGCAGTTGACCCTCACGCCGGTCTTGGCCAGCTCCTTGCCCACGGACTTGGTTAGCCCGATTACGGCGGCCTTGGTGGCAGAGTAGGGCACCATGCGGGGGTTGCCCTCTTTGCCAGCTATGGATGCGATGTTGACGATTCGACCGTAGTCTTTCTCGAGCATGGCGGGAATGGCGGCGTGGC
>CAUZQF010000130.1:0-7131 GCA_963581905.1 Dehalococcoidia bacterium | reverse complement strand
GTCCTGAGCTTGTCGAAGGATGGTGCCTCCAGACTTTAGCCCATCTCCGACCCGCTAGCTCTTATTGACGCCAGACATAGTAGCCAGCACTTCGAAGATCACAGCGAAGTCGTAGTTCTCTAGGCCCATGCCGCGTGCCGCCGTCAGGAACTCGTTCGTAACGGACGTTGTCGGCAGAGGAACCTCCATCTGCTTGCCCAGCTCTAGGGCCAGGCTCAGATCCTTCTGCATCATGTTCACGTCAAACCAGGCCTCGTCAGGCATGCCAAGTACGAAGGGGCCACGGTACTTCACCATGGGCGAAGCGATTACGCTGTTCAGCAGCACCTCCACGGCGGTCTCGCGCTTGATGCCACTCTTCTCCGCCAGCAACACGCCCTCGCTAAATGCCAGCATCTGGACTACCAGGCTCAGGTTGGTGGCGACCTTCATGGTTACAGCCAGACCATTCACGCCTACATAGTTGACCGTCGGTCCGATGGCTTCCAGTATTGGCTTCACCGACTCGAAGGCATCGGGGTCGCCTCCCACCATCAGCGACAACGTACCCTGCTCCAGCGTAATGACACTGCCCGAAACCGGTGCGTCCAGCATCTGCGCTCCTAGAGCCGAAACCTGCTTTGCGATATCTCGGCTGGCTGCCGGACTGACGGTGCTGATGTCCACGTAGAATTTTCCGGGCTTCAGGCCTGCCAATATTCCGTCCGGGCCACCAGTGATGGCATACAGGGCTTCGGTGTTGGACACCATGCTCAATGTGTACTCAGATGCTTCGGCAACGGCGCGGGGAGTGTCGCCCCACAGCATGCCGCCGTCCATCAATGCTTGTGCCTTCGCTTTCGTTCGGTTGTAGCCGGTCACAGTGTGGCCTGCGTCCATGAGGCGCTGCACCATGCGGCTGCCCATTACGCCGAGACCAACAAATCCAATATTTGCCATTTTTTGTATTCACCTGCGAAGGATTATTTCTTAAAGTATCGAAAATTCTACCACTGGCGCGACCCCAAACTTCCGAAGTCGAGGGCCTAGCGCTGAACAGCTAGCATATCAAAAAGGTCTGGCCCTCGGACATCCGAGGGCCAGACCCAAATAGCCTATTAGCCACCGTACCTAACTACTCTGGCAACTAGTCGATGTGGTACATGATGCGATGCTCGCGAATGACATCCTGAGCAAAGTCGTTGTTCACGTCACGAATGACTGAGTGAATGTGATTGGCGTCGTTCTGGAAGTTGTCGAACTCAATCACGAAAGAGCCACCGTGAATCCGATAGTAGTGCTTGTCGGCCTTGGTGGTCCCGCCGTGCCAAGAGAAGAAGAAATCGTCGATGCCCTTCTCCTGGATGTCAGCCATCTTCTGCTCGGAGAACTCATCTCGGACCTGGCTGACGTACTCGGTTATGAGCGACATCATGATCTCTCGCTGCGTGCCTGTCATGGCAGAAGCGGGGAGACCTTCGCCTTCAGGTAATGAAGGCCTGCTGGCGTTGTATGTGTAGATGTCCCAAGGCGCCTTCTCGTGAACAATGGCCTTGGCACGCTGATCGGCGTCCAGAGAATTCAGCAGGTCGAAACCAATATCCTCTCGGACGTGCAGTACACGCTGGCCTTCTTTAGGGCCCTTCGGCACTCTCGCCGGGTTGGCGCCAAAGAAGAATGGCGTGGTGGCGATGATGTTGTCGCCCCAGATGCTGAACTGCACCGAAATGTGGTGTCCCTCAACACGCCAGGCCCAGGGCTGATCTCCACCGGGCTCGCCAAAGATGGTCCAGTAGTAGAGCGACGGGTCTCTGTTCCAACCAACATGGCCCTCGTCGGCCTCTAGTGGTCCCAGGATGGTCTCGAGCTCCATGATTAGCTCGGAACGGTTGAATCCCTCTTCGCTCATGGTTGACTTGATGACTTCCATTGCCAGCGCTCGCTGGGAGTCGTCCATGTCTCGAAGCGGCAGGCCCGACCTGTTTAGGGGCGGGTAGTACCAGAAGAGTCGCTCACCCTTCGTATATTCAATCGTGGCCTTGGCCTTCTGGTCTTCGGATAGGCTGGCCAGAAACTTATTGGCTGCCTCAACAATCTCTGAGGCCGCACCAGCGTGCGCATGGCCATGCTTAATTTCTGTCGTCAAGTTCGTCTCCTCCCAAATTCGGTATCAATAAATAAAACACGGGAATTCGAGAAAACCGCTCGGCTCGATACCCGCTAAGTGATCTGAGTTTATTATCGGAGTTCCAATGCTGTCAACAATCTCCTTTTTTAAATGACCGGCGGATCGCTCTTTCTACAAGGAAGTTTCGTTTGGACACGCCTAGTGTTTGTCACCGATCGCCTTGTTAGCTAGCTTTATGTCTCTGTCTATGATGCGACCCGCGATGAACAATGGCTAAAGTTTGCGAAGGCTAGGTCCTCAACCTTCATGTGCCTCACGGCCCTTTTGCCTAACGAACGCCCCCACCGATGCCTCCGCCAATCCAGTATACCTCAGCCCTCTATTCAAAAATCTATTCCCAGGCGGCGAAGACTTTGAAGGAAACCTGTGACTGAGCATCTAGCGCGTCTATTATCTCCGCTGGCCTGTCGCCGACGACGCCCAGGGTAATCATCCAGTTCAAGAACTCGTGATCGCCGGACTCCTGCAGCTCTTCGGGAGTGAGTTCCGCCAGCTTGCTCCCCTGGCCAGTACGAATCAGCTCCAGGTTCTTCTTGTCGAATTCTACGTCGAAGGCGCTGCGACCAAACTTCTCGGTTAGGAAGAAATGGGACCAACTAGAAGACGCAATGACAGCGACGCGCTCTGTTCTGGTGTCCAGGAATCGCCGGATGGCCTGGCCCAACTCGTAGCACCGCTTGGCAGTCGGCCTGGGTGGATAGCCGTCGCCCGCCTCCTCGCCAAGGCAGTTAACGAACAGCGGCAGTATCGGAAGCTCGGCGTCCTGGTCCAGATACATCAGCGGGTTGATGTGCGCGTGAGGCAAGCCCCACTCCCAACCAGCCAGTTCTGTGGACGACGACATGTCGAAGCCATCCCGTATGACAAACTTGACCAGATCCGTAGCAAACTCAGCAGGGCAGTTGAAAGAGAACTTTGTCTCCGGCTGAATCTTCCAGACATTGTTGTTATTGCTGGCGGCGTGGAACGGATAGCCGTCCACCTGCGACCCCGTGTACATGCAGAAGGTAGGCAAATTTTCGCGCTTGAAGTTTTCCGACTGATCGTCGCCGATGAGAATGACGGCATCGGGCTTCCAGGCATGCAGCTTCTCTCGGATTACGGCGAAGGCGTCCATGATGCGCTGGTGATTTATCTTGTCCTGAGCCAGCCCATCATCGTCTCCCAGGTCAGTCAGCAGTTCTTCAGGGGCCTGGTAATTGGGTATTCTGGAGGACAGCCCCTTTCGGACGTTCTTCCAGTGTTCCGGCGGGAACAGAATCATTGGTGCGTGTGTACATCCGAGTCCTAGAATTTCAGCCACTGGTTACCTCTCTTTTAACTTCTCATACATAATAAATCGATTACACTGCGCGCCCTACATATCACATCCGCCCGTCACCAAACCGACGCATCTACGACTTCAGATGCCCGTTATTACGGCCAGATGCGCTCTCCCAGCGTTGGTGATCCTGGCGCGTGGACCAGGTTATGCACTACCTCTTGCGACCAGTCATGGTCGGTGTCCACAAAGTTAGCCTTGTTGGCCTCCACCGATAGAAACTCGTAAAGAATAGCGTGCTTGGCCCAGCCCGAAATCGTGACCAGCTTACGAGCGCCAACGGCCCCTTTCATGCGACCGATTAGCGGCAAACGCGACCTCGCGTACCAGGTCTCTAGCTCATCCTCGTTCTCCAGAGCATTGATGTTAAAGGTGCCAAGTTGAACGCATGGCCCCGGTGTGATGCCCGGGCCTCTGCTGGCCACTTCGGGGCCTTCAACCCGATCAACCTCAACGAATATGCATGGGCGAGGCTCGATGCGCATATTCAACATTTTCTTGTCTCTGTCAGACATGGCATCCAGCAATTCGGCTGGACTGGGGTCCACAAAGTCGTGGGGGCTCTCCGCACCGAACAGGAGCAGATACTGGTTCCCCGTAGGTACGCCAGTGAGGTCCGTGTGGTGCAGTACCATGCGATTGGAACTTCCCTCGCGGCGTTGCTCCGGTGTGACGTTCCTGACGTGCGTCCCCCACAGGTAGCCAGGGCGTTTCAGCAACTCCGGAATATGCTCTTCATGAAGCCACTGGATGTACTCGTCCTTGCCATCTTTTGGCAGGTCGTACCAGGTAGCCCAAATTCCCCTATCTATCAATTAAGAATCTCCTTTTTTTGATTCATACAGAATGCCTACTGAGCCGCGATAACCTCTTCTGCCAGGGCTTTTCCTCTGCGGGCCTGAGAGTCGCCTATGTAAAACGACAAGTGGAACATGATCTCTCGAACCGACGCGGCGGATAGTCCCAGTCGAAGGGCACCGCCAACGTAGTCGCGAATCGCATCGTCTGTTCCATGGCCCACCATGGCAGTAAGCGTGCATATGCAGCGCTCTTGCAGGTCCAGGCCGGGTCGCCCCCATACGGAGCCCCACAGGTACTCCAGCAGGTAACGATCCCAGTCCGCGTCAACACTATCGCTCTGGTCGAAAGAACCGCCGTCCCCATCGCCCAAAACCTGAGAACGAATGGACAGGCCTCGCTGATACAGTGCGTCCGGTGTCTCTGTCGTGTCGAAGACCTGGAACGGCTCAAGAGTCAGCCCGCGCTCCTGGTAAACGTCCCATGCCACCCTTGTGGCGGTGTTAACCATCGGTGCCCCAACGTAGAAGATCAAATGAAGGAAAATCTCGTTAATCTGCTCTGGAGAGAACCCCATGTCCAACCCACTCAGCAAGTGACCGTGCAGATTGTCATCCCGCCGTAGCACCACCAGGCCAGACATGGTTATCAGACTTCGCTGTCGACCCGTGAGTCCACGGCGGTTCCACAGATAGCCGAAGCAGGCTTCCGATATGATCCGCCACTGGTCAGGGTTAACCGCCATGATGGCAGTGTTGGGAATAGGCATTCCTTCTGAGTCTACCCGCCCGAGCCCGGCTAATACGCCGTAACTGGACAAGAATCTTTCATCTAATGTTGTCAAAGTATCCCTTTCTTGGTTTTGAATTATTTTGGATTAACCGTGGGCCATTATTCGGAAAACTGGCCGCTAAATTAAGGCGGATACGTCGTTTTTATCGTCGTCGTTTTGAATTAACAGCAAGCCACTCTCCGGGAAACTGGCCACTATATTAGGGCGGATACGTCATTTCGAATGACCAGCGAACCGCTCAAGCCACTGAAACACCGTGATTAATCAACTATTGATATATTCGAAAAACAGACTTTGCTCGACCCGCTTTTCGTTGACCTACTAATCAGTAACCGGGTTGAAGACAAGCCACGCGGCCTTGTTGTCGCCAATGGCCCTCCACTCGTGGTCTGCATGAGGCGGAACCAGCACGGCATCGCCCTCCGTGACGGTGTACTCTTTGCCATCCACTATGAGCAGACAGGAACCGCTGAGAATGAAGCCCATGTGCTCCCACTCGTGCCCGTGCATTGGGCTGTTGTCGTTGCCGCCCAAACAGCGGTGGGCCATGATGTAGTTTTTAGCGCCCTGCGGACCGGCTATGACGTGCTGCGCTGGCCCCGGAACCAGATCCAGGTCTGCCAGGTTGCGAATGACCGGGACTTCGCCAGTGCCCTCGCCGCCATCGTTTTTCGCGCCGCCGCTCTGGGCCGCAATAAGTGGATTGACTTCGATGCGCCTAAGCACGCTGGGGCCACCGCTGTTCAGCGTGTAGTGGTCGACGTTAGGCGGTACATATATGGCGTCTCCAGCCTTGACCGGGTACTCCTTGCCATCGCAGACCAGCGTGCCCGTGCCCTCAATAATGTATACCTCGTGCTCCCACTCGTGGATATGGTGCGGACTGGTCTTACCCGGGTCTATCTCCAGGTAAGTCATGGTGCAGGTGGGCGGGTTGTCGCCCAGCCAGACTAGTCTGGCGGAAGTTCCATGAGGCTCAAACAGTCCTTTATGAGTTCTAATTATCGGTTCCAACGTTCCTCCTTTATTTTGAAATGTTGGCAATGCAATGCTGCCAACGAGTGTTTGGGGTCTGGCTAGCGCCGCTCCCCCAAGCAAGTTTTTTTGATTTGAATTGTTGGCTAATCCACATTGCTAGCCGTGGATGAAGGTCGGCTGATGCCGATTGCTAAATCTACTTTGGCTCTTGGCCGTTTGTCCTGAGCCTGTCGAAGGATGGCTCCTACTCAAGCTTTTGCCTACTATTGAAACGCAGGCAACACCTCTTTGCCAAACAGGTCAATAGACTTCTTTACCATGTCCCTCGGCATATGACCGAAGACGTGCTGCGCGCAGAACACATCGTGTCCGACTAGCTCCTGCTGCTCTTTCATTTTTCGTATGACTGTGTCCGGACTGCCCACTATAGCGACGCCGTTATCTACCCAGAAGTCGTAGGACTGGCCCCGCTCTCGGAATACGCGACGTAGCTCCATCTGTTCTGGCGTTGGCTCGTCGTCGGCGTATCGATTGTCCAGACCTAGCGCCATACCCGCCCTGGCCATTGCGTCTCGACCAGAGTCGTCGAATTCAGGGTCGGGCTCACGAGGCATGACCAGGTTGGGCTCAGCCTCGGCCCGCGCCAACTCGTCCGTCTCTGCTACATGAACGTGTCGCGTCAGGAACGCCTTGGGAGCAGGCCCCTGGTGCCCGTGCGTCTCCCAGAGCTTACGCCAGTTGGCGAACTTCTCGGCCACCACAGGGTCTACGTCGATATTCTGCGACACGCTGAAATTCATCTTGGCCGCATACTCAAAACTGGCCGTGCTGTGGGCCGCAAACCAAATCGGCGGATGCGGGTCCTGATACGGCTTCGGCGTAGTCAACACCTGTATGAACTGAAAGAACTCACCATCATAAGTCACAGACTGTTCTGTCCAAGCCTGCAAGACTATGTCCAAGACCTCCTCGCTGATCTTACGGCGCTTCTCGAATGGCACGTTCCAGCGAATGAACTCATGAGGCGAAACGCCAGTGCCCGCGCCGAACTCTAGCCTACCCCGGGACATGTGG
>CAUZQF010000129.1:0-7136 GCA_963581905.1 Dehalococcoidia bacterium | reverse complement strand
TGCCGCCTCCAGGCTTGCCTAGCTGACCGGCCACGAAAGATAGGTTGAGCAGGCCGTGGGCGTTGGCAGTGCCCATGGTGTGCTGCGTTATGCCCATGCCCCACACGAGACAGGAGCCGCTAAACGCTGGCTTGGCGTAGATGCGGGCAGCCTGAGCGATTTCATCTGCCGGGCAGCCGGTTATCTCCTCGACGTATTTCAGGTTGTATTTTTCGACAGTCTCGCGCCACGTATCGAATTCCTCGGTACGGTTCTCGATGAAATCAAAGTCGGCTAGTCCTTCATCCAGAATCACCTTGGCCATTCCGTTGAGCAGTGCAACGTCGGTTCCTGGACGGGGCCTCAGCCATATCTCGGCGAAGTCGCACATATCGATGCGGCGTGGGTTGATGACGATGAGTTTGGCATTGTTCTCTACTATGGCTCGGCGCATGCGAGAGGCCGCCACGGGGTGATTGGCGTTGGCATCGGAGCCGATGATGACTATGCAGCCAGCCTCCTCGTAGTCCTGGTAGGAGTTGCTGGTTGCACCGCTGCCCAGGGCCGTCAGCATCGCCTCTACCGAAGGCGAGTGGCACAGGCGAGTGCAGTGGTCGATATGGTTGCTTTGCATTATCAGCCGTGAGAACTTCTGCTGAATGTATCCGTCCTCGTTGGTGGCTTTGGCGGAGCACAGTGTGCCAAAGGCGTCGCCTCTGTGCTCTGCGAACTTCTCAGTCACCAACTCCAGCGCCTCATCCCAGGATGCGGGAGTTAGCTCGCCGTTCTTGCGTATAAGAGGAGTCGTCAGCCGGTCCTCATGGTTGACGAAGCCGAAGCCAAACCGGCCCTTGACGCAAAGCATTCCCAGGCTGGACTTATTGTCGGGGTCGTCAAGCATGGAGATGATGCGGTCGTTCTCGTCCACTTGCGCCTGCACGCCACAGCCGACGCCGCAATAAGGGCACGTAGTGGATACCGTCTTGACGATCTTGGGCAACGGGGCCTTAATCTGAATGGCTCCTGTAGGGCAAACAGAAAGGCACTGGCCGCAGGTTGTGCAGATAGATTCCACCAGAGGCCTGTCCATGAACGTGCCAATTTTGCCATCGGTGCCGCTTCCCAATACGTCGATGGCACCGATGAACTGTGCACCGTCCTGGCAGGCTTTCACGCAGCGCTGACAGAGTATACAGCTGTCCATGGCGATATTGAAAACGGGACTGCTCTCGTCAGTCTCCTGGCGTTGGCGACCCTCCCAACGAGGCTTATCAATGCCGTGCTTGTCTACGGCAATCGATAGCTCTCTGAAGTCTTTCGACCCATCTATCGGGAGCATGGCCAGAGTAAGCTCTAACACTCCCTTGCGCATGGCCTCGACCTCTGGCGTATTGGTCCACACCTTCATGCCGTCAGCCGCAGGCACGGAGCAAGAAGCCGGATAACCCCTAGTGCCCTCCACGTGTACCAGGCACGTTCGGCACGCGCCAATGGGTTTCATATCGGGGTCCTTACACAGCTGCGAGATGTAGGTGCCGGACTGATTGATGGCATCCAGGACCGACGCGCCGTCGTTGACGCTGACGTCGTTCCCGTTGATGGCTATTGATAGGGTCATTTGTACTTCCTCTTTGGGCTTCAAGACTTTCAATTTCCCTTTGTGCAAAATGCTTTATCTGGATTCGGAATTCTTCCTACGGGCCTCCATTTCTTGCTACTACCCTTTGATCAGCATGCCCAGCTCGTCGCCGAAGAAGTGGAGCGCACTAAGGATAGGGTTGCCCGCCGCCTGACCGAGGCCGCACAGCGAGGCTGTGTTGACTACCTCTGCCAATCCGCGCATGTCGTCCATGTCTTCAGCTGATGCCTTTCCCTGTGCTAACTTATCCAAAAAATTCACCATGCGAGGAGTCCCCTCTCGGCAGGGTGTGCACTTGCCGCAGGATTCGTTGGCGTTGTAGGCGGCCAATCTTCGAACCGTCTCCAATATACCGATGCGCTCGTCCAAGGCGATGATGCCGCCCGCGCCTAGCATGACGCCTGAGTCGTGAAGAAAGCCGGGCTTGATTGCCGTGTCCAGCATGGAGATCGGGAAGACACCGCTGGAAGGTCCGCCAACCGCTATGGCCGTTAGCTCGTGCCCCTCCGCTGGACCTCCACCGATGTCGTAAATGATCTGACGTAAAGTTGTGCCCATAGGGACCTCTGCCAGGCCGGGCCTCCTCACCGAGCCGCTGAGACTCATGATCTTAGTGCCCTTGGCGTCGTCGGTGCCAACCTCTGCAAAGGCCGCCGCGCCGTGCTGCATGATGATCGGCACACTGGAGAGGGTCTCGGCGTTGTTGATGACAGTCGGCCTGGACCACAGACCTGCCTCTGTGGGGAAAGGTGGTCGGAGACGAGGTTCGCGTCGGTCGCCCTCCATAGTGTTCAGCATGGTTGTCTCTTCGCCGCAGACGTAGCCGCCAGCGCCGCGCATTATCGTGACCTCTAGGTCGAAACCTGAGCCAAGAATGTCTTTGCCCAGCAGGCCCTGTTCGTACGCCTGTTCGACGGCCACCTCCATACGAGAAGCCGAAAGCTCAGCCTCGGCATTGATGTAGATGTACGCCTCGGATGTGCCTGCCGCGTATCCGGCTATGAGCATGCCTTCCAGCAGCCGATGAGGAAGGCCTTCCATGATGTGCCGGTCCTTGAAAAGACCAGGCTCGCCTTCTTCGCAATTCACCACCAGGTATCGTGGACCCGTGTTGATGGCCCGTGCGCCTTGCCACTTGAGGGCAGCCGGGAAGTATGCGCCACCTCTGCCGCGAAGGCCAGACTCCCTTACCTCCTCGATAACATCTTCTGGCGTGCCAGAGAGTGCCTTGGCCAGTCCTTCGTAACCGCCCCGGGCCAGGTAGTCGTCGATCTCAGTGGCCTCGATATCGCCGCATCCCTGTAGCACGACACGGTTCTGGTTCGACATGAAATCGGAGTTGCCGGGGATTTCTCCCTTGGCCTCGTCGAGAATGTCTCTCAGTCCGGCAATGGTTACGTTGGTATACAGTCGCTGGCCACCAAGTGGGTTAGTGACCAATACCTGTGGCCCGTCGTAACAGGCCCCATTGCAGCCCGCAATAGTAAGGTAGGAGTTGGCGGGTAGCGCTTCTGCGACACCGACGAAAATCTGCGTTGCGCCTATAGATTGTGAGCAGTGGCCTACCTGAATGGTGATTCGGGTCTTGTCCCTTCGCATCGGGTCCATTCTGGTATGCGCTACCTCTCGCATCGCGGACAGGATGTCGGTCGCTGTGCTCATATTCCTGCTACCTCAGAGAACATGCCCTGTATGGAGTCTACAGAAGCACGACCGGTGTATGCTCCATCTAACTCAACGACGGGTGCCATCCCGCACATGTATGTGCATGGTACTTCTTCCAGGGTGACGCGGTCGTCAGGTGTGGTAGCCGGGGCGCTGATTCGCAATTCGGACTGCAACTTTTCTAAGATCTCGCGACCGCCGCTTATCCAGCAACTCAGCCCTGTGCAGACTCTTACTATATGATGACCTGGCTTTTCGGTTCGCAGTTCTGTGTAGCTGGTGGCCGCGCCGTAAACCTCGCTGATGGGGATGCCCAGGTGCCAGCCCGTGAGTTCCATCGCCCAGTCTGGCAGGTAGCCGAACTCCTCGTGGAGGAAGTGGAGAGCGGGCAGCAATTGCCCGCGGTTTCTGGGGAATTTTTGTCTAAGTGTCGCCCTAAGCGCGTTTCTATCGGTAGTCAATACGTCCTCTTATTAGGCCCTGGTGAGGGGGATTTTTTAGGAGACGGGGTGGACGGTTTCTGACAACTCGGCTAGCCCCAACTCCCGGAGCTTTTCTTCGGGTATCATACCATCCTCTGACCAGCCTCGCGCGCGGTAATAGCCCTGCACCATCATGTGAAGGTCCTCTCGCTCCAGGCCGACTCCAGCCACCATTCCAGTGGGCAGTTTTTCGGTGAAAACCCTTTCCGGTAGGGTGTCTTCGTCCCGGGTCCAGCCTTCCCGTATGTTGAAAAGCTTCTTCAAATTGTTGATGCGCTCACCTGCTATGCGGAGGTCGTCTGCGGAACAGGGCCAGCCTGTGATCTTTTCGAATATTTCGGCTGATTCTTCGTAGAGGTCCGTAAATGCCTTACGCAGGAACTTACACCAGATTAGCGAGTCCAGCACTGCCGAGAAGTCCTCGCCTTCTGCGGTGATGCGTCCGCGCTGGTCGTCCGCTTCCAATCGGTTCACGCGGTCGGAGAAGTCGGCCTCATAAGCTGACGAGCGATTGTGGCAGGCTCCGCGGGTGCTCACGGCCAGGCCCAGTGCCATCGTTTTAAGACTGCGGGGTTCGTAGCCCGGCATCTCCAGGCCCTTGACCTGCATGGCCCACGCCTCGGAACCGCCACCGATCTTACGGGCCGCCCGCATGCTGCCCTCGGCAAGCAGGTCGCCTATACCCTGGCGTTCCGCGATAAGCCCTATACCCTTCAGGAGAGCGTCACCGTCGCCGAAGGAAAGGCTAGCTTCGTGTGACTCATCGTCTCTGAAATTATCCAAAAGACCCTTTTGGAAGCACTCCATGGCCCATGCCAGCGTTGCGCCGGTGCTGATGGTGTCTAAGCCAAGCTCGTCACACAGTTTGGAGGCTCGGATCACTGTGTTGGAGTCGGCGATGCCTACCAGCGGACCCAGGGCAAATGCACTCTCGTACTCCATGCGACCCTGGACCTTTTTGCCGTCGTCCGTCGTGACCAGAATCTTCTCGCATCCTATAGTACAATTGGCGCAGTGAGCGTTCTTCACAAAGTGAGCCTGGTGCATGGCCTCGCCGGTCACCGCCTCACCCTCTTCAAAAGTCGACTGCTGGAAGTTGCGAGTCGGCAGTGTGCCAAGCCTGTTGAACACGGACAGGTTGGCCATGGTGCCCAGCGTGCGGTACTTCTCTGTGGCCGGACCCAGGCTCCTATGGGTTAAGTCGTCGCCAATGATGTTCAGGGCTTCTGCGTCGTGAACCGATACCGCGTGAGTGCCCTTTATCGCGATGGCCTTCAGGTTCTTGGAACCCATGACCGCGCCAGGTCCGGTTCGCGCCGCCTGCCTGCCGCCGTCGTTGGTTATGCTGGCGAAGCGGACCAGGTTCTCCCCAGCTGGCCCAATGCAGGCAACCCGCGTCCTGTGACCCATTCGCTGCTTTACGGCATCTTCGGTCTCAGAGGTCGTCTTGCCCAACAGGTCGTCGGCGGCCAAAAACTCTACCTGACCGTCGTCTATCGACAGCAGGCACGGAGAGGCGCTCTTTCCTAGTATTACCAGCGCGTCGCAACCGGTCTTCTTTAGCTCCGTTGCCATAAAGCTGGAAGACAGGGAGTCTCCTATAAGGCCGGTCAGCGGCGACTTGGTGACCACCGCAAACTTGCTGGACGTGGTCAGGCGACTGCCCACGAGAGGGCTGGTGACGAATATCAATGGGTTGGCGGGCTCAAGGGCGTCGATGCCCGGCGGGCAGAACTTCCAGAGAAGGTAAGCGCCCAGTCCAGTTCCTCCGATGAATTTCTTCAGAACATCGTCTGGTATGGTCTGCCAATGAGAAGTTCGGGCCGAGAGGTCGACGATCAGCATCTTGCCGTTGTAGCCGAACAGGTTGTCATCTGCCGTCTTATTCATACTCTCACCCTCCTGCCTGACTGGAGAATAGCAGCAGCCTGTCGCCGTCTTGTAGTTCAATGTGTTTCTCCGGCGCATCTGATACGAAGGCTGTGCCATTCAAGTTGAGAGTGTAGCTTTTCATCAGACCCGACATGTCATTAACAATCGCATTGCCGATCAGTGCAGGGCAGGCATTTGCCAGGGAACTGGCCAGCGCGGACAAGCTAGTTGAAGCCGGCAATTCCAAAGCCACTTCGTGTTGACCACAGGTGATACGCGCCGTACCGAATAGCTCCACGGTAATTGCGACCGACGTCTTGGCAGCCTTGTCAGTTCTTGCCGCGTCCATGTTCAACGACCCTCTGCAGCCAGACTCAGAGCGCGGTCCAGGTCATCCTGCGTATTTACGTTGAAGAAGGAGACCAGGTCCTTGTCAATATCCCGCACCTCTGCCTCCTCTATGAAACACATGGTAACTTCGTCGAAGAACCGGGCAATCTTGAGATCGTTGTTCTGAAGTCGCTTTTCCATGCGCGGTAGGCACGTCTTGTTGTACAGGGCATGCGTCGGCTCTGGATATCCATCCGTTCTTGGCACCACGGCGTCGTTGTTATCTCTAAGCGATAGCATTTGGTTCATGAGGTCCACGTTGAGGAACGGCATGTCGCAGGCGACAACGAAAGCCCACTGGGAATCAGCAGCCGAAAGTCCGGTGAATATGCCCCCCAGCGAACCTCCATCAGGATATAGATCGACAGCAGTTTTGTAGGGCAGGCTGACGTTATCAGGAGTGATAGGAAGCGCCGAGGCCTGCTCCTGGTCGTTGACTACGAAAACCAGGTCGCCTGTGACTTGTGAGAGGCGGCTAATGACGCGGCGAATCATGGGCTCGCCCTGAAACGGCTCAAGAGCCTTGGCTCGGCCGAGACGCCTGCTTCTACCGCCTGCGAGAATTATGCCTGAAGCTTTTAGTTGCATGCTCATGCGATAACCTCTTTTGGAAATCGTAGCATACTAATCCCAACCACCGTTAGGGAATTTCGGCAATGACTTTGCCCATGGATGTGGTGTCATAGCCTCCCAGTGCGTCTACCGCATTTCTGAATTCGTTGCTTCGAATCATCTCTAACACGGGCCTAAGTTTTTCGCCTTCAAAAAACTCTTTTGGAATGATGAGGTCGTACTGCTCGGATAGGAGCGGCACGAAGTCCATGTCCATGGCGTTGGCGGCGGAGAGAATGCCCAGTCCAGTGTCGGCACGGCCACCGGCGACCGCTGCCGCCACTGCCAGATGAGTGAAGTCCTCTCGGTCGTAGCCATCTATCTCCTCAGGGCTCAAGCCCATCTCTTTCAGCTTGAAATCCAGCAGGACCCTCGTCCCTGAGCCCCGCTGCCGGTTAATGAAAGAGACGCTGTTACTGGCCAGGTCTTCCAGAGATTTGATGTCTTTAGGATTTCCCTTGGGCACGATCAGGCCTTGGACCCTGTGAACTAGGTTC
>CAUZQF010000128.1:0-7145 GCA_963581905.1 Dehalococcoidia bacterium | reverse complement strand
CCCCTGCCCTCTATTAGGAATTTCTTAGCCTCTTCGAAGCCTTCGATTATTCTCATGGTAGGTAGTCTCGAACAGCCATAGTCAGCAAATCCAGAGCAGTCTCGTGATACTCATAGATCCTCTCGCTCGGCACTATTTCGTATAGCCGCTCCAGTCCTGCGGAGGCATTGTCAGCGAACTCGCCAGCGAACTCGTAGGCGGGATGCGCCTCATCTCCTGCGGCTATACGTCTGGCCATGGAACGAAGCCTCTCCCAGGAGAAACCTCGGTCCAAATGGGCACCGACCCATTGAGCCCAGTCGGCCAGCGACTCAGGTGGAATGAAACCCACCTCTATGCCCTCCGTCGGCGTGTCCAAAAGCAATCGCATCTGGCCAACCCTGTCCCAACAGCGCCTGTCCATCTCCAGCTGCATCGCCCTATCCATGACCAGGCCAAGAGTCTCGTCTTGAAAAACGTCTGAGTTACCAAAATACGGCCGGAACATGTTCGTGATCCACGTCTCATCGGCCATCAGGTGCGTAAGGTACCCGGCCATGAACGCCTGAGTCTGCTCACTCTGGTCAGCCGCCTCTTCAAGATGGGGATGGGAATGGAACAGCCCGCGCATACCGGTACCAATGTCCTCGAAGTCCAACTGGGCGAAATGATATACAGAGCGGTCAACCCGCATGATCACGCGGATATCCGGCGCTGTGGATCCCAGGAGGTAATGGCCCATGTTAGCATCCAACACGTCGTTGCCTAACCTTTCGGCAACCTGTCGGGCGAGATTCATGTGCACGGGTGGATTAGGCAAAAAAGTCCTCTAACAATTGGAATGCAACGGCCTGCTGAGATTATACGAGTCGTTCGTGCGCTTTGCATTCGGAGTGGAATACGTAATTGGGATGAGACACTGTCACACTGCTGCTACCTAGCTTCCTGAGGCTACCCACTGCCGCCAAGAGCTTGTCCTGCTCCACGATTACAGTAACGGCGAACCAACCCAGGCCATCTCCGGTGTAAACCTTGGAAATCGTAGGGCCACGCAGTCCTGAAATATCGGTCTGCTCTAGGATGTAGCTAGCAACATCCTCAGGCGTCTCCCCTCGCATGTTGGCGGTGACGCTGTAGTAATTCTTTGATTGCAGGTAGGCCTCTATCACGTCGACGAAGGACTTGGCTACCTCCAGCTTGCCCGGGTGCTCTTTTAGCAACCGTCTGTTTCCAATGATGCATGCCCTGGAGACCATTATGGAGCCGCCAAGAATCGTCTTGAGGCGGTTCTCTCGCATCGTAGTGCCGCTTTCGGAGACGTCAACGATAATGTCGGCGAATCCCATGGCAGGTGCGGCTTCCAGGGTCCCGCTGGAGTGCACCAGTGAGAAGAAGTTGACTCCGTTGCTTAGTAGAAAGCGCTCAACCAGCCTGGGGTACTTCGTCACGACGCGCAGGTCGGCACCGTTCTGCCGGAACTCCATAGCCAGATCAGCAAGGTCGGCAAGAGAGGTAACGTCCACCCACGAATCAGGAACGCCGATTACAAGCTGGCACTGACCGAAACCCAGATCGTCGACGACCACGTTGGTATCGCCACCCTCTCGGCGCAATTCAAGATATCGGTCCAGGCCGACTATGCCGACGTCTGCGCTGCCCTCTTCAACCTTGGGCGTGATATCTCCGCTGCGCTGAAACAGAACGCTGACGCCAGGGAGAGCCGGAATGCCCGCAGTATAACGACGGAGGTTTGTCCTGGACACGCCAACCCCGCACGACCGAAGAAAGGACAGAGTCGGTTCGTAAAGAGCTCCGTTGCTGGGAATAGCCAGCCTTAGGTTACCGTTGCTGTCCATTAGGACTTCACCGCCACTGCATCTGATGTGCTATGCAAAACGTTAATAATACTCTCTATATTGTATGCGAAGCCCATGGCGGGCACGTCGGAATCGCTTCCCAGTGCCTTTACCAGGCCATCGTATCTGCCGCCACCGCCCAGGGAAACTCCCTCTGTTGAACCTGACATTAACTCAAAAATTACGCCTGTGTAGTATGAGATGCCTCTGGCCAGCCCCATATCCAGAATCAAGGCCTCTTCAGGAATGCCGCTGCCAGCAAGATCGTCAAAAAGTCCTTCGAGATCGTCGAAAGGAGTGGTCGTCAAACCGACGTCCGTTGCGACGTTTCTCGCCTGCTCCAGTACAGTGGCAGGCGCGCCTTCTAAGCCAGCCAGCTTATCCGCCAGCAAAAGCGCCTCGTCAAAGGAGCCAGGATCGTCCGCTTCATGCACTTTGCGCAGAATGCGAGCTATGATCTGGTCTGTGCTTCGCCTGCCCATAGGAGTGGGCATCGACTCCCTGAGTACCCCCAGTATGAAGTCCTCAGCGGCTTCCTTGCTCATCTCTTCAAGAGCTGACTCCAGTCCAATATCTACGCCGCCCTGCAAAAGACCAACATCCCTGGCTCGCTCGCGGAGTCCGTCCGTATCACTTTCACCCGATTTTAGGGCCTGTATATTGCCGACTATGAAGAGCTTGGCTGCCTCGGAAAGGCCAATATTATCCAGTAAGCCACGTATCACGCCCAGGTGACCGATCCTCAAGCGAAAACGCTCTAGGCCTGTCTTCGCTACTCCGAAATACGCTATAGACATTACTTCGGTATCAGCCTCGCGGCCAGAAAGGCCAATTAGCTCTGCCCCAACCTGCGTAAACTGTCGATACTCGCCATCCGTGCCATAGCGGAACACCGGACCACCGTACTGCCAGCGAACAGGCAGCTTATTTTCGCCTTGTTTCTCTACAAAATTTCTAATAATCGAGGACGTAAACTCCGGCCTTAGACTGACGGAATGACCGCCCGGGTCTGTAAAGGTGTACAGCCTGCCAGTTATTTCGCCGCCCGATTTGCGGACGAACAGCTCTGTCTCTTCCAGCAAAGGCGTGTCTACGAGGCCGTAGGTGCCTTCTGAAAGGTGTGAATGCAAGACGCTGGAGATCTGCCTGGACGCGTATAATTCTCTCTCGCTCACATCACGCATGCCGGGTACGATATTTATCTGCCTACCAGTGTTCATGAAATCCCGATTTAGCCCGCTTCAAAGGCGCATAGGACGCCGCCAGAGACAGGCGAATGGTGCAGTCCCGAAGACCGTTGATTTATTCTCGCCCGACGAGGTGATAGTGTCAACTACTGGGAATTTTCACAAATAGGCGTTCATGGCCCCTTGAAGTCCTGGAACCCCCTCCAGACCAATCCAGACCTGGCATCCTCAGCTTTGCCGTGTCCTCCAGCATGTTGCACTGCGTTCTGGAAATCCTTACGAGCGCCTTTAAGAGGACGCCGGAGCACTCCAATTGCTCACCTTTGCCACGCTCATTGAAAACCAGGGCTTTACCCACCGCACACACAACACGGACTAGACTATAGGAGATTCGCATAGCGGATCACATCACCTGCCGTACCCCCATGAGCAAGCGCCTACTGATGAATCCCCAGGGCGGCTTTTTCTCACGGGGGCATATTTTTGCCTCAGAACTAGACTCGCCTGCACTTAACCGATAATATTCTCTCCCATGTCCCAACCTTACATTACCGGCAGCCGGTAATGTAGCGGAAGAGTCTATTGAGTCTATCGAAATCCAAATTCCCTGTAGCCGTGGTTGCCGACAGCGCTGCGTCGATCCCCGACGAGTACCAGAGTCACCCTCTGCTTTCGATTGTCCCCATGCGGCTGACGCTGGACGGCCAGTCCTACATGGATGGCAAGGACATCACCCCAACAGACTTCTACCGCAGACTCAGGTCTTCTGCGGGCGTCGCGACAACGTCGGCACCCTCACTAGCTTCGTATAAGGGGGCTTTCGAGAAGGCGTCGAAGTTGGCTGACGCTGTGATCTGTATCACGGTCAGCGCCCGCTATAGCTCCGCATCGGAGACGGCTAAGACTGCCGCAAAGGATGTGCATAACCTGCCAATTAGGATCCTGGACTCACAATCTGCCGGCGGGGGCGAAGGTCTGATACTTCTGGAAGCTTTACGAGCGGCAGAAGCCGGCCTCACGCCAGATGCTGTGGAAATGCGAACGGATGCGGTAATCCAGAAAACCCGCCTGGTGGCGATGCTGGACACCCTGCACCACCTTTGGAAGGGCGGCAGAGTCCCCAGGCTAGCCGCCGCCGGCACATCGCTGCTAAATATCAAGCCTGTTTTTGAGCTCCACCTCGGAGATGCACAAGGTCTATCGCGGCCCAGGACCCGCCGAAGGGCGATTGATAGGCTGCTGGAGTATGTAGAGAAGAATTCCAATGCAAAACCCATTCACGTCTGCGTGATGAATGCAGATTGCATGGCTGACGCCCAGGACGTCTATGCCAGAATAGAAGCGTCCTTCGACTGTAGTGAAATTTACATAAGCCAGTTAACGCCCGTTATGGGAGCGCATATCGGCCCTGGCATGCTGGGCATAGCCTTCTGGAGCGAATAGTTCTTTTTAAATACAGGGCGGTGGCGGTCGGGCAAAATATTTAGACGAACGACATCATCACGGCCCTCAAGGCTTTCGACCCCTTGTCTGACTTCAACCAACCTACCGCACTCAGATTCCGACACGGGTCTTTTTCGCGAGCATGCCGATCTGAAAACAGGCGAGCAAGAGAGAGAAGGTCCCGAACCTCACACGAAATCAATTTTGTGAAGCCTAAATCAGGCGGCAAAGTCATTTTTCACGTTTAGTATTATTTAGAAATCGCTAACTTAGTCCACGCGCGCTGCAGCTTGTCCAGCGCGTAAAAAAGCTATCGGTACTCCTCAGAAAGCCTTTTTTATTGCCTCTGGTGGAAAATACATAATCTACTGAAAATTCCTTTTGACGAAGGTAAGATACGCTGCTACACTCGCCGATGCAGCGAGGCTTTTCAATGTCGTCCCCTGTCTTCTTGGAAGCCGAAGTCACAAGTCTAATCCGACCTGTAAATGTAGACCAGTACCGGAGAATAAATGGCGAATCTGACAGTCCTGGGAAGAGAGACTCTGTCCAGATATGGTAATGCTCTCTCACACAGCGATTTCCGAACCCTCTGGGTTGCCAATATATTCGCCGGATCCGCCGCCTGGGCACTGATCGTAGCCCGTGGCTGGCTAGTTTTCGAAATGTCGGAGCCGGCTACGGCATCGCTATGGGTCGGCCTGGTCACATTTGCCGCGATGATTCCTCGGGTGCTGGTTACGCCGATAACCGGCTACCTATCTGACAGATACGACCGAAAGTCCGTGCTGCGGACCATGTTCGCAATCAGCCTGATCAACAATGCCCTGTTAGCCGTGCTAGTTTTAACCGGTAACATCGAGATCTGGCACCTGGTAGCCCTGTCGCTGGTGAACGGCTCAGCCCGCGCCACACAAATGCCCGCAGCCCAAGCCCTGATTCCAAACCTGGTTCCAAAAGGCACCCTACTTAACGCCATTGCATTGAACCAGGCAACAATGCAGGGTTCCAGGCTAATCGGACCGGCAGCGATTCTGCCACTGATGGTGACCGTAGGAATTCAAGGCGCTTTCATTTTGTGCACTGTGTTCTACGCCATCAGTCTGGTGCAGAGCTTTCGTATACAAACCAAGTCCACTGGCCAGATTAACAAGCAGCAGAGTCTTGCTCGCAATCTGTCCGAAGGCCTTATCTACTGTTATAAGACGCCCCACCTAAGGGCGCTGATATACATCACTCTGCTGCACTGCGGCCTGACAATGTCTTACGAGTCACTTCTGCCCATTCTCTCTGCGCAACGATTGGATGCCGGGGGCGCAGGTGTAATGACGCTGATGATGTCTGTGGGTGCCGGTGCGATGGCGTCCTCGATCATTCTGGCGGGAGTACGTTCGGAGGTTACCCGAGGGCGGACCTTCTTCTATTTCGGCATCCTCAGTGGCATTGCGCCTGCTGTTTTGGCGCTTTCGACATCGATGCCCGTGGCCATGATCGGCGCTGCCCTGCTGGGAGCCAGTACGGCGGGATTCATGACGCTGATTCACACCATGATCCAGTCCACAATTCCCGATGGCATGCGCGGTCGAATTGCCGGTGTGTACTCGATCCACGTGGGCGGGACCATGGCCATAGCCAACCTCTCCAACGGCGGCCTGGCAGATTTCACTGGCGCTCCCTGGATATTCGTCATAGGCGGCGCGATATTTATCGTCGCTATGGTGGCCAGCCTATCCAGCATTTCCCTGAGAAGCATATATTCAACGGGTCTAAGCCCCAAGATGCAGGCTGCCGCTGATTAGGACTTAGCTTCAGATAATGCACAACTATGTTCGGCGGTGGGACCCAGTCTAAGATTGCACAGAAATATGACGATTTCGCTGCGAAATACGATAAGACTGATGCCCTTTTGGAGTTTCTGGGAATTCGAAGGCTTCGTTAGCTAAGCGTCCGCTAAAGCCTTCCTTGCAGAAAATAGCCGCAACACCACAACCATGTTGGCCAAGGCCGCCAGCACGATCAAGGTAGCAAACCCCTGGCCTGTCAGAGCGCCTATCATGATGAGTAACAAACGAACGTCCCTTGAAGCCGCCGAAGTGATTCCCTTATCGAAGAAGTTCCTCGGCACATGATCGATACGCGCCCTGGTATAGGTGACCAGGAACGAACCTGACAGGGCAAGAAAGCCTGTTATCCACACATAAACTTCGAGATCGCCACCCACAGACTTCGCGGCCCAAACAGTCAGGCCCAGCAGGATGATCGCGTCCGCGTATCGGTCCAAAATGGCATCCAAGAAGCCGCCGAATGCACTGGTCATATTCTTGGCCCGGGCAAGGTCGCCATCCACTCCATCGACAATCGACGAAGCCTGGGCAAGTATCGCACCTACTATGTAGTAGCCGTACAAAAATCCCACAAACGAACCAATTGCAACACCTAGGCTAATAAACGACACCTGGTTTGGGGTCAACGGAGTGTGGGTCAGCGCCCGCGCAATAGGCCTGGAGATGTGCCGGTTCAGGTGGTGGGAAACGAAGCCGTCATATACCTCTTCCATTGATCTCCCTCAGCAGCCTATCAACCGAATGCAGGTCTTCAATAGTGTCCACGTCAGCCCAAAAACTACCCGTCACGTCGCAGGTGGCAAATGGATTGCCCATGGAGCCTGAACGCAGGACCA
>CAUZQF010000127.1:0-7152 GCA_963581905.1 Dehalococcoidia bacterium | reverse complement strand
AATTGGCAACCCTAAACTATCACGACATCCCTTGCCCTCTAGGCTATACTGCCCCCAGAGGCAGGCTCATGCGGAAGGATGTACCACAACTTCCGCCAGCCGTTTGGGGCTTCCCAGGTGTCGTCATTTCGCAAGACCCGGGCAGGTCTATCATCCCATTTATCTGTAAACCTGGGTTACTTCTAGAACCTACGTAGTTTAGGAGTAAACAGTGCCAGCACAAGCACCAATGTGATTCCCATCACGCCCACGACATTGGCGGCTCGGGGCGCTCCCCAGATTCCTGCCATTGCCCCTGAAGATATGCTGCCTAAGGCGAATGCATATATTGCCAGGGAACGCAAACCTATCACCCGACCTCGATAGTCTGACCCTGTGGTGCGCAGCAAGGTCGTGAGTAGGAATACCTGAGTCGAACCGAATCCCATTCCGGTGAAAGCCAATATAGCCGCTGACATGTAGAAAGACTGGGTCGTCGCGAAAACCAGTATTGTGCAGTGCCACAATACTACCGTCAATATCATCAGCTTGCCGACATGTCGCAGATTAGGGATCATAGACAGGCCAATCGACCCGGTAAGCGCACCGACGCCGAAAGCGAAAAGCAATAATCCTAGCCCCTTCGCGTCCGTTTCCAAGACCTCTCTGGCAAACACCGGCATTAGGGTAGTGTGAAAAGTCCACCCGGATGACTCGATTATCAACGTCAGGAGCAACGCCCCCCACAGCACCTGGTTCCCCTTAACGTGTTTCAGCCCACCGATAACGGCCTGAAACACCGACTCCCGCTCTCGGGGAGCGCTTCGGGCCGCAATCCTGATCCCTAAAGCGGAAAGCCCGCTGAGAAAATACAAAGAGGCAATCGCCATGTAGGCCCCTTTGGGGCCAAAGCTATTGAACAAAAGGCTGCCCACCAGGGGGCCGATCAACATCGCCAGGTTCATTCCCACGGTGCTAATGGCCGCCCCGTTGCCGATACGGTCGCGAGGCAGAATGTCCGCGACCATTGACTGTGAAGAGGGCATCTGGAAGACCCGCACCATTCCGGCGAACATTGCGATCACAAATATGTGCCATACCTCCAACCGGCCACTCAGTATTAAGAGAAGCATCATAACCCCAAGGAAGGCCATGACGAACTCCACCGTGGCCAAGAGACGTTGGCGAGGCACTCGATCTGCTATGGCTCCAGCGAAGAGGGCCAGGATATTGAGGGACATCCGCGTAGCCGAGATCAATCCTACAAGCAAGGGTGAATCCGTGAGGGTGAGGATAAACCACCCCAGAACAACTGCCTCCATCTGGGTTCCCATGCCGACCAGAGTGGTTGAACCCCATACAAAAGCGAAATTACGGTGTCGGAAAACCCCGAGAGGATACGCCGCGCGGACAAGAGTGGAGATTAATATCGACAATCAACTCCCACCCAATGGGAAATCAACATATTTCAAAGCCAGGTTCCTCCAGATTTCCCACTTCAACGCGCACTGTGTTCGCCAGGTACATCCTACAGGCTACTCCGCGGGGAGAACACCTTGGCGTCGAATTTGCTTTGCCAGGTCCGTATGGAGGTAATATACTGGCTCACGTCTCGCGCATGTTGGACCCACGGCCAGTGAGAGTTCTGCTATTTCGCAAAGCCTGCGAGTTCCCTTTGACCGAAATTCAAGGAGATGAAATATGCTTGGCGTAAATCTAACCCAAGATGACCTCAAATCGGCGTTACCTGACGTCAGTGGCGATAAGGCGGTCAAAGGCCTGGAGTCGGACATTCACATTTACCGAGATAGCCAGGGCATTCCTCACGTGAAGGCAAATTCGACCCATGATGCATTTTTCGGGCAGGCCTTCGCGACGGCGCAAGACCGCCTCTGGCATATGGACTACGACAGACGCGCCGCATATGGGCGATGGGCGGAGTTCGCCGGTCCATCGGCCGTTGATAGCGATAAGGCCATTCGACGGTTTCAGATAGGTCCCACGGTGCGATTGGACTACGAGGCGATCAATTTAGATTCCAGGGCCATGCTGGATGCCTACGCAGCAGGCGTCAACGCCTTCATAGATAATACGGATTCGCTACCGGTGGAGTATGGGCTTGTGGGCGGCAAACCCGAGCGATGGGAGCCGTGGGACTGCCTGGCGGTATTCAAGGTGCGCCACATCATGATGGGCGTATTCGAGGGCAAGCTCTGGCGGACCAAGCTCGTCAACACTTTTGGGCCGGAAAAGGCCGCCAGGCTGCTAAAAGGCTGCCAGCCGGGCCAACTGATCATCGTGCCTCCCGGAGAGACATACAATGGCGAATATTTGGACGGTCTACAAGAACTCGCCGCTAACCTGGATCACTTGAGTTGGCTCCAGGATGACCCGGACGCCGGAAGCAACAATTGGGTTCTCACAGGAGCGCGAACGGCGTCGGGCAAGCCGCTGCTAGCGGGCGATCCCCATAGAGGACTGGATGTTCCTAACTGCTACTACCAGAACCATATCGCCTGTCCGGATTTCGACGTCATCGGCCTCTCGTTTCCAGGCTGTCCGGGATTTCCCCACTTTGGCCACAGCGCCGACGTTGCGTGGTGTGTGACCCACGCACAGGCCGACTACCAGGACCTATATTTGGAAAGGTTTGACAGCGATGCCCCGTCTCAATACCGGTACAAAGACGGGTGGAAGAAGGCAGAGGTCAGACGCGAAGTCATCAATGTCCGAGGTAGCGACCCGGTTGAAATCGACGTTTCAGTCACTCATCACGGGCCGATTATTGCAGGCGAACCATCAACGGGCCACGGCGTGGCGTTTCGGTATACGTCCACAGCAGAGGTAAACCTGGGATCCCAGTGCCTTTTGGAAATGCTGAAGGCCAAGACCACAGATCAGATGGACGAGGCCACACGGGAATGGGTGGACCCATGCAACAATTTCGTGTTCGCCGACGTGGATGGCAACGTGGAGTACCTGAACCGGGGAAAGCTGCCATTACGCTCAATGGCGAATGCATGGCTGCCAGTACCGGGTTGGACTGGCGAACACGAGTGGAATGGCTACGTTCCATTCGAGGAGCTGGTACGGAGTAAAAATCCAGACACCGGCTATATAGTGACCGCTAACAACCAAATAGCCGATGCCGAATATCCGCATTACATTGCGTTGAGCTACGCCTCGGAGTACCGCGCCAGACGAATATTGGAAAGGCTGAAATCACTTCGTGAGGCCACGGCAGACGACATGGCGGCAATACACGCCGAACGCATTTCAATACCTGCTCGGATATTGATCGGGCCGGTTGCCGACGTGGAGTCGTCGGACCCGCTAGTGTCGAAGGCCAAGGATTTGCTTATGGCCTGGAACGGCTCCATGGAGGTCTATGACGTAGCACCGACAGTGTTCGCCGCCTATCGGGGACGGCTCCTGGAGAGAGTAATTCGGCAGCAGGTGGGACCGTTAACCGAAGACATGTTGAGCGCCTCGGGCAGAGGAGCGCCCAACCATTTACAGCAATTGGCCACTCAGCTTAACAGCGCAGTCGATTCTGACGACATATCCATGCTTCCAGAAGGTCTGCCAGAAGGCGAGGATTGGTCTTCGCTGGCCCACCAGGCACTGACGGACGGCGTGGCGGATCTTCGACGCGACCTGGGCGAAGATATGGATAACTGGATTTGGGGTAAAGTCCACGCCACCAGACCAGTTCATCCCTTGTCGACAATCTTTCCTGATATCTCGGAAGCTCTCAACCCACCGTCGGTATCCATGGGAGGCGGTCTCGACACGCCACAGGCAGCTGGGCACTCGCCGATGGGGCCATACGTCATTGCGGGTACATCAGTAGCCCGTTACGTCTTCGATCTCGCAGACTGGGAGAACTCTCGTTGGATCGTGCCTCTGGGTTCCTCGGGCCATCCCGGTAGTCCTCATTACGCAGACCAGGCCACCACATGGGCCAATGTGAAGCTTATCCATATGAGATACGGCTGGGAGGGCATACGAAGGGACGCCGTCACCAGCCAAGTTCTTTCCCGCAAAGGTTAAGACTCAGACAATCAAAAAAAGGCAACTCAGATGGCCAACTGTCAGACGGTCAGTACAGTGCGCTCAAATGCGACCCGCGAAAACACCAAGGCATGTTCCTCTCGTAGGAATGTACCTAACAATCAATTGATGGATTCTGAGTAGTCTTCCCGCTTAGCTCCTTCCGATTGATATGTGTAAGGTATTCGGTTCCAACGTTAGCACTGCCTCCAACGTTGTTTCGTTAACCGCTCGATGCAGTGCACGATTGGGTTCGCAGCACCAAATGTATCACTGCCAATGAAGATTACGAACAGCGTGCTCGACATCACTTCGAATACCCAATGCCCGACTGCGCGGAGTTACAATTCACTTCAGCTTCCGCAGGTTTGACGGCCTGTCGACAGATGCATTAGGCTTTCGTTTGGCGAAACGGCCACTATTAAATGAAAGGAGTCAATTACAATGGCATTCTTATTCAATCACGTTCATCTAAAAGCTCCAGATCCTAAAAAGACCGCCGACTGGTATGTTGAGGCATTCGGTTTCGAGATCATCGGTGACACTGTTCGTGATCGAGGTGATCGCTTCATCAGGTGCAAAACAGAAGACGGTGTGCGGTTCAACATATCGGCAGCCCGCACGGACGAGGAATTGGGCGAAGGCGATGCCAGGGCCCATTTTGGAATCGAGCACTTCGGCATCGAAGTCGACGATCTGGACTTAGAGTTGAAGCGGCTGGAGGGCCTGGGCGCGAAAGTATTGGAAGGGCCGAATGTCAGTGGAACGGGCTCCAAGGTCGCATTCATCGCAGCCCCGGACGACGTTCGAATTGAAGTGATGCAGCTGGGTTAGCACTTAAGGTATCCCGATATTGGGCTCGTCCTAGGAATACCAATCTCGGATTTAGCTGACAATGAATCAGCTCTTGATAAGCTTGCTTTGGAGATTGAACATCATGTCGTCAACCATTGCGTCAAGGTCGTACCTGGGCGACCAGCCCCACTCTTTTCTGGCGACTGAGTCGTCCAGCGAGTTCGGCCAGGAGTCAGCTATGGCTTGGCGCAACGGGTCGATGTCGTAATCCATTGCAAAGCCGGTTACTCGTTCTCTGATTGCCTGCCCAAGCTCCTCGGGTGAGAAGCTCATTGCGTTAACGTTGAAATCGGCGTGGTGCTCAAGGCCGGCCACGTCCGCCTCAGCCAACTGAATGAGCGACGATATGGCGTCGGGCATATACATCATTGGCAGGTAAGTATTGGGCTGCAGGTAGCATGTGTAGCGGCGCTCCCGAATCGCTCCATAGAAGATAGCAACGGCGTAATCGGTGGTGCCAGCCGTTGGCTCTGTCTTCCAGCTTATAATGCCCGGCAAGCGAACGCCGCGCACGTCCAGACCCGCTTTATCGAAGTAGTAGCCACCCATAATTTCCCCGAAGACCTTGGAGATGCCGTACTGCGTATTGGGCTTCTGCAGGGTTTCATTGGGCGTGTTGTCCGCAGGTGTGCCTGGTCCGAAAGCGGCGATTGAGCTCGGCAAGATGACGCGCTGGAGCTGATTTTCGGCAGCGGCCTCCAACACATTAAACAACCCGTTAACGTTGACGTCGTGGCCGAGCCTTCTCTCCTGCTCTGCCCGAGCTGACAGGATCGACCCTAGGTGGTATATCGTGTCGATCTTGAACTCTTTGATCGCCCCATCCACCTGCCCATACTGTCTGACGTCCACCAGAGTAGACGGTCCCGAATCAAGCACGTCGGGCGCCAGCGGAGTGACCCGACCCGCCGCGACGACGTTTTGGGGGCCGTACTTTTCCCGCAACACCGGAACCAGTTCTGACCCGATTTGCCCCGAGGCGCCTGTTACTAAAATACGTTCCATTTCTTCAGATATCCCGATTAGGTTGGCAAATGCTGTGGCTATTAGCAGAGTCCCCGTGGTTGCAGTAGCCTATTGATCCCACCTGGCCTTGCTCAGAACCCAGATTCAAATCATGAGGTCGCCGCCGTTAATGTCCAGAGAGGCGCCGGTTATATAAGCGGCCCTGTCGGATGCCAAGAAAGCAACGAGTTCGGCGACCTCCTCCGGCTCACCAAGGCGACTTATCGGGAAACTTTCCGCGTATGCCCTGGCCCGCTGCACAGAGATTGTGGTCCGCACCATCTCTGTGTCGATAAGCCCGGGACAGACGGAGTTCACGGTGATACCGTGGGAGGCTACCTCTTTTGCCAGGTGACGGGTAAAGCCCAATATGCCCGCCTTGGCAGCTGTGTAATGGGCTCCACCAACGGTGCTGATGTTTTTACCGGCCGTTGACGAGAAATTCACGATGCGCCCCCAGCCAGCGTTTTGCATAGGCTTGAGCACCGCGCGGGAGCATAGGTAGGTCCCCTTAAGGTTCACTCCAACGACTAAGTCCCACTCATCTTCTTCGATATCCACAACGGGGGTTGGTCGCAATATGCCGGCGTTGTTGATTAGGATGTGTACGTCGCCAAACTCCCGTAAGGCGGTCTCGACCATCGTTTGGACGTCTCGTGAGGAGGTTACATCGCCGGGCGCGACAACGGCCTTATGCCCGTAGCTTTCAAGATGGGAGACGGTCTGGTCTGCGGCCTCACCATCGATGTCGTTGATGACAACGCTGGCCCCACCGCGGGCCAAACGCCTGGCCACGGCACGGCCCATGCCCTGTCCTGCGCCTGTAACTATCGCGACTTTCCCCTCGAATTCGGAATCGATTGCCATATGTATTTCCTCTGAAATCGAATGGCTGCGAGATGACGTATTGCGCCTTGCGTGAGGGCCTCCATATTAACTCAGATCGCCGAAGGCTGCATTCGTCCCGTATTAAGGTCTTGCCGAGCTTGATCAAGGTGTGCGGACACTGCTTTGACAAGGGCCCCTGCTGCTGCCAATCCTAGTGCCCGAGATGCCCTAGGATTGGCAGCCCAACTCTTTGCGTCGAGCCCACCGTGGTGTATGCTGGCGTCGCCGACAATAGCAGAGGAATACACCACCAAAGGCTAGCGAGGTTTCCCATGGCTGGAGCAGACGACAACTTCAAACTCATCAAGGCTGAGATTCTCATTGATGGCAGCGGCGCACCTGCCATTCACGACGGCGCCGTCCTGACGCGAG
>CAUZQF010000126.1:0-7160 GCA_963581905.1 Dehalococcoidia bacterium | reverse complement strand
TTTGGTAGTGTCAAATATGACGGTGCGAGCACCCAGCAATTCGTGGAAGCTAGTACGGGCTTATCCTTGCACCAGTCTAAAGGCTAGTAAATGATCGCTCAGTCGGCTGTTGGACCAGAATCTATCGGTACGATGACAGGGTGGTGGACGGACTTAGTCTAGAGAAATCTCTTTCAGTCTGTCGAAGTAGTCCGGAAAGGTCTTGGAGACGCAGTCCGGGTCGTTGATGGTGATATCGGCCTCCCCTAGGGCGGCCAACGAGAAGCACATAGCCATGCGATGGTCGTTATAGGTGTCGATGACCGCTGGCATTATGTGCTCAGGCGGGGTTATCTCCAGGTAGTCGTTGCCCTCTACCACTGTGGCCCCGACCTTGCGAAGCTCCGTGGCCATGGCGCTCAGGCGGTCGGTCTCCTTCACGCGCCAGTTGTAGATGTTGCGGATCGTCGTCTTGCCTCGGGCAAACAGTGCTGTCACGGCTACGGTCATCGCAGCATCAGGCATGTGGTTCAGGTCCAGGTCGACGCCGTGCAGATCACCATGCTCGACCTCAATCCAGTCCGGGCCCAATGACACGGTGGCTCCCATCTGCCGCAACACTTCGGCATGCGCGATGTCTCCCTGCACGCTGTCGCTGCCCACACCGTCCACCCTGACCTTGCCTGCGATGGCCCCTGCGGACAGGAAGTATGTCGCGGAGGAGGCGTCGCCTTCTACGTGCGCCTGGCCTGGAGACACATATTTCTGGCCTCCTGCAACCCGAAAGGTCTGGAAATCGTTGTTCTCGACCGACACCCCGAATCTCTTCATCACGTCGATGGTCATGCTTATGTAGGGCTTGGACACCAGTTCGCCGTCAATGTAGATGTTCATTTCTTCTCGGCAAAGTGGCGCTGCCAGCAGTAGACCCGTGAGGTACTGGCTGGAAATGTTGCCTCTGATCTTCACGTTGCTGCCAGGAAGTCCGTCGGCCTTTATGCGAAGCGGCGGGTAGCCGTCCGTCTTAATGTACTGAACATCTGCGCCCAGAGCGCGAAGGGCATCAACCAGGTCTTTGATAGGCCGCTCGTACATGCGGGGTTCTCCGATTAAGGTGAAGTCGCCCTTGCCTAGGCAGATGGCGGCACACAGCGAGCGCATCGTCGTGCCGGAGTTGCCCAGAAACAGCTCGGCCTCGGTAGCCGGGAATGGCCCACCAATGCCCTGAATGCGGCAACCAGTGCCGCTCTCGTCAACTGTTACGCTGACCCCCAATGACCGGAGCGCGTTAAGCATGTGGGAGGTGTCCTCGCTCACTAGCATGTTGCGGATGTCGGTGACGCCCTCCGCCAGCGACGCCAGCAGCAGAACGCGATTGCTCATGCTCTTGGAGCCGGGAAGTTGCACTGTGCCTTGTGCGCGGTGAATTGGCTGTAAAACAAGCTGTTTCATATTTTTCATATAAGTTCGCCTATTTAGTCGTCCAGATAGTACTTAGCAAATTATAGAGGGTGCCTTGTAGTCTGGATAGAGGCGAACGAATTGGGAAACCTCAGCCCTTGTTGGTGGATCCGAAAAGCTGAATCTTCAACGCAACGACGGCTGTCATGGCTTCAATGGCGCTGCCCATGACGCTGGTAAGGTCGGGCTGCGGCGTTTGTCCCAGGCTGTCCGATAGGCTGCTCATATATGCCTGCCGCACCTCTGTGTTCACGTTGAATTTGCGAACGCCAAAGGCAATCGAGCGGCCTATGGTCTCCTCGGACAGGCCCGACGCGCCATGCAGCACCAGCGGCACGTCCACGCTGGCTTCGATGGCCTGCAATCTCGGGAAGTCCAGGCTTGGTTCGCTTCGATAGGTCCCGTGTACGTTGCCAATGCATACCGCCAGCGCGTCGATACCGGTCCGCTTCACGAAATCGGCGGCCTGGTCTGGGTCGGTGAACTTGGCCAGGTTTTCAGGCACAGTCAGGTCGTCTTCCGTGCCGGTGAGACGTCCCAGTTCTGCCTCTACCGTGCCGCCCCTGGTGTGCACCAGCGCCGATACGCCACCGGTAAAGGCCACGTTGGCGTCGTAGGCCATGGTGGAGCCGTCCGCCATTATGGAGGTCAGCCCAGCATCCAGAGCCAGCCTGATGTCCTCGTCGGAGGCGCTGTGGTCCAGGTGAACAGACATGGGGACGAAGCTGGACCTGGCCGCAGTGAGGCACATTTCCACCAGGGGTTTGCCACCATGTCTCAAAGAGGCCGGATGGAGCTGTATGATCGCAGGTGCGAACTCCTGCTCGGCAGCCGCTACTATGGCCAGCACGCCCTCCATGTTGTACACGTTGAAAGCACCGACGGCGTAGTAGCCCTCTTGCGCCATATTTAGCATGACTTTTGTTGATGTGAGCATCCTATGACGACCTCAGTGTGTTGACGACCTGGGTTAGGGCATCGTCGCCGCCCACGTTGCCCGGGAAGACCACGTAGGCCATGTCCTCGTACTTCGACTCCTGGCCCAGCCGCCAGACGGGCACACCGGGGTAGACCTGGCCTAGCGCCCACGCTCGCCGAACGCCTAATGCCTCCGTGGCTATCTGGCTGGAGGTGTTGCCGCCCTTGGCGATGAGGTATTTGGGACGCGCGTTCAAGGATGAGGCTATCTCCACCAGCGCCTGGGAGACGATGTTGCCAATGGTAAGGCTGTCCTCCGCGGATTCGCCCGCAACCAGCTCCCGGCTTGTATAGGCTACAACATCTCGGCCATCGCTCAGCAGATCGCTAATCTGCGCCTGAATGGACTGGATTTCGATAGCTCGTTGAGACGAGTCCAGGAAATTACGGACGTTTACTTCGATCCCCGTTACTGTGGTATTAGCCAGGAGATGGTTAAGCTGGCCAGTGGTACGTGGCACGTATGAGCCGACAATGGTCAGCCCGCCGCCTTCTCCGTCAGCGCCCATCTCCGAAGCAGTGAGCAGCGGCCTGCCTTCCTGGCCCAGCAATGCCCTCAGCAGGGACGCCGCCGTGCGAAATATGAACCTCTTGCCTTCTGTCTTCAGCAGGCCAAGCACAAAGACCTCGATGTCTCGCATGCTGACGGCATTAACACCGACAACAGTTCGATTCGTTACCCGCGACAGGATTTCCGACACTCTGGATGGCCCATCCGTTCGCACGTCGTCCAGAGCGACCATGGTTACGTCGTCTGCCTTGATGCTACCGCCAGTCTTCTCCTCCACATAACCTGGTATATCGGAGGAGGCAAAAGAGAAGGCCGGGTCCTGGGCAAACTCGGTCTGGCCCGCAGGGGTTAGCCATTCGCCTTCCGCAACGTAGTGGATGTTTTCAATAGTGTATCGACCGCCTTCGAGGAAGAACGGCGTAAAAATTAGCCCGTCGTAATCCAGGTCGGCGGCCTCAGCTATGGATTCGATCTCGGCGGGGTAGTGGCCTCGCAGGGTAGAGTCGCTTCGACTGACCAGCACGAAGTCCTTGCCGGTGCGCCGGGACGCCTGGACCAGGTTTTTTGCGATTTCGGCATTTAACGCCCTTGCCCGGTCCTCCGGTAAGCCTCTGGAGTTCACGAGGATGTAGAAGATGGGGGAATCGTCTGCCATCTCGCGGCTAATGGCCTCAACAGAGTGCTCGGTAAGCACTGGCACGTCGTGGACCGTCTGAGTGCCCGTGGGGTCGTCATCAAATACGACTATTTTCTTGCTGGATTTGCCCAGAAATTCGCGTATTGCCGGCAACGGATCATCAGGCCACTGGGCTGGCAGAGCGTCTAGCGTCTCGCGCAGAGGGAGCTTCTGCGGATCGGCTCCCGTGTCCTTCGACAATTCGTCGTGCCTCCCGAAACTGCTGTAGCCAGACTGATCCTGGTTTCAGACTAGGGCATGCCAGGTGCTCGGTCAACGACTGATTGACTAGAGCCGTTACCTCTTTGGGTGCTTTAGCGCGTGGCCTGGTAGCGCGCCGGTGTGCTCGCCGCCGTTTATGACCACCGTGCCGTTCACTATGACGTACTCGATGCCGATGGGGAACTGCTTGGGATCGGCCCGCGTGGCCGGCGTGTGCACGTTCTTGGGATGGAACACGGTGATGTCCGCCTTCATGCCGTTGCGAAGAATGCCTCTGTCGTGGATGCCCAGGCGCTGCGCCGGGAACGACGTCATTTTGCGAATGGCGTTGGGAAGGGACATCTGCTGCTCCTCGCGAACGTACTCCGCCAGGATCACGGGGAAGCAGCCGTAGGTGCGAGGGCTGGGGAAATCGCCAACCAGCACGGCGTCGCTGCCCACCATGGACAGCGGGTGCGTCACGAAGGCGGGTAGGGTGTTGCCGTTGGATCCGGCAGCGACGTAACAGGTCTGCAGGTCCTCCTCCACTAGCAGGTCGCACAAGGCGTCCACGGGGTGCTGATTGCGTAGCGCGGAAATCTCAGCAATCGATAGGCCCTCGTACTGGTGGTTCTGAGGCTGCTTGAAATACGTCAGCCACATGTCGCTCCAAGATGCTGCTCGCGGCCCAATCTCCTGGCGCAGCCTTGCCCGACCCTCTTCGGAGCGCATGATCTCCTTGAATTTGGCCGGGCCACCGTCGTGTGTCCAGTCCGGGAAGACGATGCTTATGCGGGTGCTGCCCAAAATATAAGGGTAGCTGTCGAAGGTGACGTCCTGGCCGCTGGCGGAGGCGTCTTCCACAAGCTGGAGCATTCGCCGTCCGCCACCGCGTATGGGCACCGACTGGAAGAAATGGGTAATGTGGACGGGTATTCCACTTTTTCTGCCAATCTCCAGGGCCTCGTTGAAAGGGTCCAGGAACCGGTCGCCCTCCTTATAGCGCACGTGGGTGTGGTAAAAGCCTCCCAGATCGGCGACGTATTTGGACAGCTCGATAAGCTCAGCGGTGTCCGCGTAATTTCCCGGCGGGTACTCAAGACCGGTGGAAAGGCCAAACGCGCCCTCTTCCATTGCCTCCCTGATGATCGTCTTCATATTCGCCATGTCGGCCGGTGTGGCGGGCTTGTCATCCCAGCCCATGGCGTTGATGCGCACGGGCGAGTTGCCCAGGATGTACGCGATGTTCACGGCAGTCTTGCGGTCGAACATGTCCAGATACTGCTCAACAGTCGACCACTGGCCGGGCAGCGGAGGATTGCCATCCAGCCCGGAATTGATCTCAACAAAGGCCAAAAAATCGTCGTGGGAGCGGAAGGGAGCGTAGGAGTTTCCGTCCACACCAATTAGCTCCGTAGTGATGCCTTGGCGGACTTTTGGGTGATGCTCTGGCTCGGACAGTATGACCAGCCCGGCGTGGGAGTGCATGTCGATGAACCCGGGGCAGACCACATGGTCAGTAGCATCTATGTTCTTGGTTGCCTCCACGCCGTCCAACGACCCCCGGATTATGGTCACAGCGTTGTCCTGGACGCCCACGGCTCCGTAGTACCCCGGATTGCCTGTGCCGTCGATTATCATCCCGTTCTTGATAAGAATGTCCAACATTTTTCTAGATATCCTCCGTGACGGTTCTAATTAATAGATAATCCACGTTTTCTGGCGGACGTTCGGCTCCCGAAGCGGTTCGTAGTTTAAGTGCCTGGCTTCAGGCTGTGCATTCGGTACGTCGGGCACAGGGCATCGGGGATGTTCCTGGCGTCGGCATTGGTGATACCGGTATTGACTAGGACAGAGTCGATGCCAAAGTCGATTGCGCCCTTGATGTCCGTCTCCAATTGGTCGCCTATCATGGCCATTTTCATTGTGTCGGACCGACTAAATGCCTCTTCGTAAATGGCAGGGTGCGGCTTCCCCAGGCGCGTGAACGTAAGCTCCAGCCTGTCGGGATACCTCAGGTTAAGCGCGGCCTCGAAGATCAGCCCCACGCTGGCACTGGCCATGCCAAAACCGTCGCCTTCGGGGTAGATGAGATCAGGGTTGGGCATAATTAAATTGGTGTGATCGCCGCGATCCAGCCGGTGAAACAGCGATGTCATTACAGCGTCCACAGCCTCCACGAAGGGGAAGCCAGCCTGATCTCCAATGACAATGGTATCGAACTGGTCCTTGAGGCCAACTACGATACCGCCAGCCTGCTCGGTGTACCGGGCGCTATCCTCGGTCCCCAGCACCACGCACCTGGTGCCATTGAGGCCCATAGCCTTGAAATGGCTCTTCAGCAGCGATCCAGAAGTGATGATTCGGTCAGCCTCTACCATAAGGCCAAAAACGGCGTATTTTTGGGAACGTGTTTCCGGTAGCGCCGAGGCGTCGTTGGTAAGAATGAAGTAAGGCTTTTGTATTTCGTTGAGGTGGTTGACCAGGTCTACTGCACCGGGGAAGGTGCCGGTTGATCCTGCCAGCACTCCGTATGAGTCGAACAGGAGGACATCATATTGATCGATCAGCTGGTCAATTTTTATGTCTGGGATATCTGTCATAAGGTCCGTATTGCATACGCCTGAACGGCGGGAATTCGGCTCCGATTGTACAACTTTACGCCTGTCTGTGTTCGGCCCTGCAGAGGGCTAATTGGCTTATTTCACGTGACAACTGTCTTTCCAGCCACCTACCTCCTTGTTATAATTTGTGTTGCCGCTTCCGCTTTATAATAGGTGGCAAACGAATAGGTAGTTTCAGAACCCGATTCTGGATCGAGACTAAACAGGTCTTTAAGGGCTCTTGATAGGTTGACCAATTGGTTTATCTAACTACTGTATTCAGAGTATAAAAAATCCGCGTAGATAAAGAGGCCGTATACATATGCAGGAGATAAAGGGGCCGCTATCAGGGGTCAGGGACCAGATAGCTGGCATAATGGTGCGGCTTTGACCTGCCTTCCAAAGACAAGGAAGTAGAAGCTCTCGAAAAAGAGGCCTCAGAGCCTTCGTTTTGGGACTCGTCGTCCGCGGCGCAGATGAAGATGAAAAAGCTCTCTGGACTGAAGGAAGAAGCTGATTCTTGGCGTACTCTGGAAGAGAAGGCCTCCTCTCTGGAAGAGTTGCTGATCTTATCCATAGAAGAAAAAGACAGATCTCTACTGGAATCGTTTACCCAGGAATTTGCGGAAATTCAGGATAGGCTTTCAGAGTTAGAGTTCAAGCTAGTATTTTCGGGCCCATATGATGATCGCAATGCCATAGTAGCCTTACATGCAGGCGCTGGTGGCGTGGAATCGCAGGACTGGGCCAG
>CAUZQF010000125.1:0-7207 GCA_963581905.1 Dehalococcoidia bacterium | reverse complement strand
ATTCCAGGATAGCTTCCGAAATAGGTATCGATGAAGCGCTGGCCCTCTTCGGCGCTAAGGCCTGTCTGCTGTCGTATGCCGAATGCGCTTAGGCCATAAAGCACGCCGAAGTTCATTATCTTGGCGATACGCCGCATGTCCGAGGTCACGCCATCGATAGGCACGTCGTAGACCGACGACGCCGTCGCCGCGTGAATATCTTCGCCGCGATGGAACGCCGCCAGTAGGCTTTCGTCCTGGCTCATGTGGGCGAGGATGCGAAGCTCGATCTGCGAATAGTCAGCAGCCAGCAGTGTCCACTCTGGTGCCTTCTCCGCCACAAAGGCGTTGCGTACTTTACGACCAAGCTCCGTCCGCACCGGTATGTTTTGCACATTGGGGTCGTTGCTGGATATACGGCCCGTGGCAGAGCCCGTCTGGTTAAAGCTGGTATGAATGCGGCCCGTCTTGGGATTAACCAGGTTTGGTAGCGCATCCACGTAGGTAGACTTGATCTTGGATAGCTGACGATACTCCAGGACCTTGTCCAGCACGTCGTATGCCTTGGGATCGACACCTTCGCCTCGTCCCTGGTCTAGCAGTTCTTTCAGTCCGTCTAGCGCGGCGGCATCGGTGGAGTGTCCCTTTTGCGTCCGCCTCGTGGGGGGTAAACGTAGCTCGTTGAACAGAACGTCGCCAAGCTGCTGAGACGAGTTGATGTTGAACTCGTGTCCCACAGTCAGGTACATGTCGTGCTGAATTTCACCGAGTTGCGCACCGAGCTCCTCTGACATTTCGGTGAGCATCTCTGAATTGATGGCAACACCCGCGCGCTGCATGTCGACCAGCACAGGAACCAGGGGCATCTCCACGGTGTCGAAGAGGCTGCGAACGTCCTTCTCCTCAAGCTCCTTCTCAAATAATGAGATGAGCCTGTGGGTCATGTCGGCATCCGCCGTAGCGTAATCTGCGGCTTTCTTTACCTCGACCTTGTCCATGGTTATCTGCTTGCGGCCGCTGCCCAGAAGCTCTTTTATCTCCGTCATCTCTTCCTGCAAGCACTGCAGCGTCAGAGCCTTGAGGCCAATGGCTTTGCGACCGCTGACGTGGGCTGCCAGCATGGTGTCGAAGGTAACGTTCTGCACTTTTATGTCGTAGTTTTGCAGAACCATCAGGTCGTAGTTGGCGTTATGGGCAGCTTTGGCAATTTCGCGGCTTTCCATGATTGGCTTTAGCATGTCCAGGACATGCTGCATGGGAAGCTGGGTGCCCTCTTCGTGGCCCACCGGCACGTACCAGCCCTTGCCGTCCTCGTTGGAGAAGGACAGTCCGACCAACTCTGCCTGCATGGCGTTCAGCGAGGTTGTCTCCGTATCAAAGGCGAAGATGTCCGAGGCCTTTAGAGTGGTTATCATCTCGTCCAGAGCGTCCTCTGTATCCACCAGCGTATAGTCGGTGGGCATGCGCTCCTCTTCCGCCATAGCCATGAGCTCCAGCTGCTCACCGTTGTCGCTATTACCGGTCGAAGGAATGCGGTTCACCATGCTGAAGAACTCTAGCTCCCGCATTAGATCCACGACTTCAGCGCGATCGTACTGACCGAATTTGCAGGCCTCCAGGTCCAGCGTAACCGGAACATCCCGGCGAATGGTCGTCAGCATAAGGCACTGGAAAGCCAGGTCTCGGTTCTCCCGAAGCGACTTCTGCACGCTGGGAGGTGTGACCTCGTCGATGTGCTCGTAGATGCCATCCAGGTTGTCGAAAGCCGTGAGCAGTCGTATGGCGCTCTTGGCACCGACTTTGGGCACGCCCGGTATGTTGTCGGACTTGTCGCCTTGTAATGCTTTGATCTCGGCAACAAAGTCTGGCCCCAGACCCTCGTAGCGCTCCTTGACCGCGGTCTCGTCGTAGACGTTGGTGTTGTTTGCGCTGGCCGATAACAGGACGCGTACCCAGGGGGATACCAGCTGAAGTATGTCACTATCGCCTGTCAGAATCAGCGTCTCGATCTCGTTCTCTTCGGCTTGCTTGGCCAGCGTCCCAAGAACATCGTCGGCCTCGAAGCCCTCCATCTCCAGAATGGGAATCTTGAACGACTCGACGACCTGCCGGACCCGGCCAAACTGTCCCCGAAGCTCTGGCGGCGTTGGCGGCCTATGAGCCTTGTACTGGTCGAAGGCCTTGTGCCGAAAGGTTGGCGCCGATACGTCGAAGGTGACGATGCAGTGAGTAGGGCCCCACTCTTTTAGCGTTCGCAGCAGCGTGTTGAGGAAGCCGTAAACGGCAGTAACCTCTTCGCCAGTGGCGGCGACGTTGAGCGGATCGCGGAAGGCGTGAAAGGCCCGGTGGACTAGTGCGTGGCCATCCAGCAGAATCAGCAGAGGCTTCTCTTTGAACATGGATTGCATAGTCATGGCGCTCACCTGTGTACAGCTTCAGGGTAGGAGAGGGTGGATCGATAATATACGGGGATTATACATCGACCATGCAAACGAGCGAAGGTGCCTGTCCAGATGGCCTCTATATCCGTAATTCTCTGAACGTCGGCCGGTAGATGCCAAGCCAACATACGACTGCCAGCATGATCAGCGCGCTGCCTCCCATGGCTATTTGCCAGCCATAGTAGTCGGCAACCAGGCTGATAGGAAAGGCCCCGATATACTGCGTGGCGGCGCCGATGAGCCACTGACTCATCATGCGGCCTCGCATCTCTGCCGGCGTGGTTAGTTGCAAAATAGTTGTACCAATGGCAATGAAGCTCATGAACCCTATGCCGCCGATGAACAGCAATATGAACGAGAGGATGTATATGGGGGACAGGGAAAACAGGAAAAGCATGCAGCCGAAAAGAATGATGGCCCCGATTAGGATGACGCCCTTGCGTCTCGTATCACGCAAAGAGACTAACCACATATTGCCCACCAGCGAACCCAGGCCACTGGCAGATATGAGCGACCCGGCACCACTGGCGTTGACTCTCAGGACCTCTTTAGCAAAAGCTGGCAACACCTGAATGTATGCCCCGCCAAAGAACCCGAAGGCGAAGCTCAGGCCCACCAGAGTAAATGCAACGGGAGTGGCGGCAGAGTATTTGAACCCCTGCCACATACCCATAAAGATATTTTCAGACCTCGGAGCGCTGCGCGAGACCACGCCAGACATCAGGATCAGAAAGACGACACCAAATCCATACAGGAAAGAATTGATCAGAAGGGCGTGGCCCAGGCCGACGTAATCAATGATGCCGCCAGCAATTGAAGGCCCGATTATTCGTCCTGTGTTGAAGACGGCCATGTTAAGTGAGGTTGCATTAAGAATGTCCTCTTGGCCCACCAGGTCCGGGATTATGGCCAAGCGAGAAGGCATATTGATTCCCTGGATTACGCCGAGAACTACAGCCACTGCATAGATATGCCAGATGGAAATTAGCTGTGCCATAGTCAGGAGCGCCATGCCCAGGACCAAGACCGTCACCACGAACTGGCTGTAAATTAGCATCTTTCTACGGTCCAGCCGATCCGCGAAGATGCCACCAAACGTCAGCAGCAACAGGTTGGGAATGCCGTACAGAAAAATCACCAAGCCAAGCTGCGATGCGGATCCGGTTAGCTGTAGCACCAGCCAGCCGATAATAAGAAACTGCATGCCGAGGGCCATGGCCTGTCCAAAACCCGCCAGCCAGTAAAGCCGGAAATTGCGATTCCGCAGGGCGCTAAGCGACTGAAAACGTCTTCCAGTGGCTGTGGACTGTGCCGACAAATGTCCCCCTCTATTGAGACAGGAGTGGCCGAACAGGCCGGTCTGCGCCGCATTCTACGTGGAGTTAGGGAAATGCTCAATGAGGCGTGGTGCCGACCGACCTTTCCCAAGTCAACTCAGCGCAACAGACTATTCCTGGCATTTCGTTTCATTGCTATCCCCTAAAGCCGATGTTAGACTCGATTTGCGGACTGTGATGCCGTGCTTGGAGGACGAATGGCGGAGAAAATCCAGAGCAATAAGCTGTTCTACGGCTGGCTGATCGTGGCCGTGGGATTCTTCACGCTATTCCTGGCCACTGGTGCTCGCAATGCCTTTGGTGTGTTCGTCGTTCCCATGAGCGAAGAGTTGGAATGGACCCGAAGCCAGGTATCCGCAGCTGGCGCCATTGGCATTCTCATCAACGGCCTGACGCAGCCCTTCATCGGTCGGCTCTACGATAAATATGGCGGGCGCAGCGTAATCTCCATTAGCCTGGCCGTGCTGGGCATATCGACCATGCTCATGAGCACGATCTCTAACATCTGGATGCTGATAGTCCTGTTCGGATTCGTAAGCTCCACGGCCCTAAGTGGGGCTTCGCTGGTAACGATTCATGCGATGATCGCGCGGTGGTTCTACCGCAGGCGTGGCATGGCATTAAGTCTTTGCAGCGCCGGACCTTCAGCGGGCGCGCTGGTCCTGGTCCCACTGGCCACGTATCTCATCATCACCGCAAACTGGCGCGTGGCCTGGTTCGCAATGGGAGCGTTCATATTCTTCCTGGCCTTGCCGCTAGCGTACATTATCTTCAGAGACGATCCGAAAGACATCGGCGAGGTACCGGAGGGGCGTAAGAATGCAAACGCCAATAATCTGAAGGCCGGCGCTTCTGGCGCTTATGTTGAGGTGCAGCCACCACTGGCCACAGAAAATTGGAAGGAGTCCTTCAGATCACCGCCGATATGGCAGCTCTCAGGCGCTTATTTTATCTGCGGCATGACGACCTTGATTATCTCTTTCCACTATGTGCCCTTCGCCCTGGACCGAGGCATATCACCAGGAGAGGCAGCGGCGGCATTCGGCTTGATGGGCGGACTGAATGTGGTCGGCGTAATCATAATCGGCTTCCTTGCCGACAGGTTCAGCCGCAAGAATCTCCTGGGCACCGTGTATGCAATTCGTTTTTGCGCATACGTCTTGCTAGTAATGATGCCTGGTTCCCTGGGCATATGGGGCTTCGCGGTGCTGGCGGGCCTGTCATGGGTTGCTACGCCTCCGCTCACGTCGTCACTAACGGCGGATATTTACGGCCTTCGCAACCTTGGCACGCTAGGGGGCATTTCGACGCTTGCCCATAATGTCGGCGGGGCCATCAGCGTCCTGGCAGCGGGATACCTGTACGACAAGTTAGGGGCCTACGAAATTCCTTTCGCACTGGCGGGCTCCATGTTATTGATCGCCAGCATCGCCAGCTTTAGTGTGAAGGAACGACGCTATTCGGTGCGATACCAGAAGGCGGCTACAGAACCCAGTACCGCTGGTGACGGCGATTGATTCTTCTATCAATTTTTCGCCACGCCGCAGGACCAGGCGACCCCGTACTGCTGGACTGGATAAAGCACAAGATAGACTCGGTGCTAGGACTGGGACCTGAAGTGATCGTAATTGGGCTGGGATTAGTGGTTATCGCTATGCCGGTGGCCATCATGGCCGTCTACCTGACACGGCGAACTAGCCAGGGTGAACAAGAGTGAGGGATTTGTGTGTAGCGGGATTTGTCAGGTCAACTTTTTCGTTCTGATACCTGGCTACGCAATCCATTAGTCCAATGAGATCCATGTGCGCTTAGACCACTTTAACGTTCGCACAAACCTGCCCATTTATCCACTTCCGTTGTATTTTTGCTGCTTTTTAACTAACATGCCCTAGCCGATCCTTCCGAATAGCGAAGTGCAAGTCTCAAAGAAGTAAAGGTATGTCACAGCTCGTTTACGACTACAAGATCGCGATCGACGCCTCTCCTGAAAAGGTGTTCGAGTACGTATCCGATTTCACCAAGCACGGTGAATGGACCAACGACCTTCATATCGAAGCCGTTTCCGATGGGCCGATAGCAGTGGGAAGCGAGTATAAGTCTGTTGGGAAACTCATGGGCAAGCAATTAGCAAACAAGGTAATAATTACGGAATTTGATGCCCCAAACCGAATTGCCTTCACAGCCACAGATGACAAGGATTTCCCATTTCACCAGGACCTAAAATTTGAGGCCGACGGCGAAGGCACGTTGTTGAGACGTACAGTGACCTTCGAAATGAATCCAGTAATGGCCATAGCGTTTAAGACTTTAATAGGGCCCTTAGTATCAAACCCCAGCATGAACAAGAAGCTGGGAAATCTTAAGGCGAAGCTCGAGGCCTAGCGGCCATAATAGAAGTCGGTCACCTGGACTGAAGCACGTTCCTTCCCAGGTCGGTGATGGCGTCAACCCTTATCAACACGGCCACGCCCTTGAGGTCAGGGTCGCGGTCTAGCTCGCCCTGCGGGGTAATGCTTTTGACCTTGTCCCAAACTTCTCCTGACTCGTGCACAGTGACCTTGCCGTGAAAACGCCAATTAATGCGTTCTCCAGGATTCCGGTAGAAGATGACCGCATTGGGGTTTTCGACAACATTGTCCAGTGCAGAGCCCTTTGCCCGTTCCCAGTATGAAAGAGTGTCACTGTCATAAATTGCCACGCTGCCTTTGAGACTGATGTTGGGTATACAGTCCTTAGAGGCAGTGCCTAACGTACAAAATAGCCTATCGTCCATCGCGTTGGATATTAGCTTTCGCATCTGCTCAGTAAACTCAATTGCCATACCTTACCCTCCTGTAATACCAGTCTGTTCTTATTGCCTCTAGAGCCTCTTGGCTAAGTTTTTCAGCTATATACCACACCTGGAATCTGTAGGGACTCGGGAACAGATCCAAAGTTCGAGGATCTAGATTGGCCAGACCGTGACCTTGCCGAACTGGCCGTCAAAGCCAGGTTGTATGGAAATTTTTCCCGTGCGCACGTGGGATACACCTTCCGCGATCCTCTCGCCCGACAACCGGGCGACGTCCCTGATATCCGCATCCATCAGCACGTTGAGTTCCGACTCGAACTCGTTTACGAGAGTAAAGTACTGGTCCGTAACGCCTTTGGTATTTACGCCACGGCGCAACCCCTCGGCAACAATCTGCTGAAGGCCAACAACAGATTTAAACGCCGGCCTCCCGTTCGCTGCCAGCGTAAACCCGAACTCGTCTTTCCATGTCTCGACATGCCTTTTGGCCAACTGGTCCACACGATGGGACACTCCCAGCGTCAATTTGCGACCACAGACAGTGCAGAGCTCGCCCTTTTGCCGCACGTCCTCAGGCGACCAGCAGACTCCGCACTTCCGATGTCCGGTGCTATGGTACTTACCCTCGTCTGGAAAGAACTCCATGGTGCTGTGTATGT
>CAUZQF010000124.1:0-7252 GCA_963581905.1 Dehalococcoidia bacterium | reverse complement strand
CCGACTCAGGTCCGGGATGTCGGCGAAGTCGTAGGGTCCGTGTTCGGTCTCGATCCATGCGCCGTCGAAGCAGTGCAGAGAGCCGATGTAGTCGAGGATGTCTGGCGAGTGGAAGCCCTCGATGACGGTGGTTACCTCGCCATTGGCCAGCTTGCGCTTTATACGGTTTTCTCGCATGGGGACTAGTCCTCAGTCTGGAGTTCTCAGTGGATAGTAATTAGTTTTTAGTTTAGCCTTCCCAGCCGGTCTCGGCGGCCCAGGCTTGCAGGCCACGTCGGAAGGCCAAGCCACCCATGGGCATTACGACAGCTTCCAGCGCTTCCAAGATCTCACGGGGCGTTGCGCCTTCCCTAAGGGCCACTCGCATGTGCGCCTGGATCTGGTCCTGGTCTGCGCGCAGGGCTGTCTCCACAGCGATTTGAAGAAGCTCTTTTGTCTTGCGGTCGAGCATTCGCTGGCCGGTGTAGGTGGCTTCAATGAAGGCGTTGTACTTCTCCACCCACTCTGGCTCCTGGGACGCCATTATGCGGTGCATCTCCAGAGAGTAGCCTCTGTTTGCGGGTACGTGGTCGTCTGTGGACATGGCCGGCTCCTACATATTATTGAATATTCGGACCTGGATTATTTGCTAGCGTTTCTACCTTAGCTCTCCACCTCATCTCGGTCCTCTCCTTCGAAGGAGAGGAGGCAGTCCCTTCTCCCACAGGGAGAAGGTTAGGATGAAGGGAAGACGTTCAATCGCAAACAATAGCGAATTCTGAGTCCTCTTGTCTTATGTCAGAAACTCGTTGATGGCGGAGTCGTACTGGGACTTGCGGGTTACCTGCGCCATGAGGTCTGGCGATGCGATGAAGTCTTGCAGCTCGCTGGGGGGTACGCCATCTCGCAGGGCCTTCATGGTGTCATATACGCCCTTTACCGCAGCCGAGAATGGCAAATGTCCCTGTAGTGCCACACGAACGCCGTTGGCTCCCAAGAACTCCTTGTCACTAAGCTCTCCACCCGCGCCACCTAGCAGCAGGGGTATGTTGACCTCGGCATTGATGGCCTCAACCTCTTCGCGGGTCTGCGCTCCTGCCATAAAGAGGGCATCGACGCCCGCCTGCTCGTAGGCCTTGGCGCGGCGGATGGCCTCCGGGATGCCGGAGAACGACAGCGCGCTGGTGCGGCCGGCTATGACCATATTGGAGTCTTGTCTGGCTGATAGCGCCGCCTTCATTTTGCCAACGCCCTCTTCCAGGGAAATTAGCTCGCCGCCCTTGGGATGGCCGTAGGCTATGGGGAGGATTGTGTCCTCGATGGTCAGGCAGGATACGCCGGACGTCTCCAGCTCTTCTACAGTTCGTCGGACGTTCAGTGCGTTGCCATAGCCGTGATCTGCGTCGACCATCAGGCTGATGTTACCTGCACGGCAGATGCGATGAATCTGCTGCGCGAATTCTGTCAGTGTGAGCACGATTAGGTCTGGGTCGCCCAAAACAGTAAAGGAAGCGATGGACCCTGCGAACATGCCGATTTCAAAGCCAAGGTCTTCGGCGATGCGGGCAGATATGGGGTCGTATACAGAGGCGGGGTGCACACACACGTCGCCCTCTAGAATGGAGCGGTAGTTAAGTCGTCGTTGGGTAAGTTCCATGGAGTCTCCTCTCGATTTCAATCGCCGCAATTCTATACCAATCCGACGATTGAGGCTATCGGACTGCCCGACAGTGGCCTGATGAGGCCGTAGGGATGACTTTCGGCGCTGGTTGGCAGAATAAGCATACACTCAGAAAAAAGCATTGCCTGTGTTTTGGGCTCTGTGTAAACTTAGTGAGTATGGCAGATAGCCTAGGCTCCCCTGATGATAAGTTAGATTCGTCGGCATCTGCCGAAAGCGGAGTTCGTCCTTCAAACGGGGCGCAACGCTCGCTAGACCTCGGCGTAGCCCGCTCTCGCCGACCGAATAGCACTCTAGGGGCGTTGCTGAAATCCACCCCTTTCGGTCGTAGTTTGGCCACAACCTTCAGCTCGCTGGGCAATCCCCATTTCCTACTTCTGTGGCTGGGCATGCTGTTTCTAATGGCTGCCACTCAGATGCAGATGCTTTCCCGCAGCTACCTTGTTTACGACCTCACAGGTTCAGGCACCATTCTTGGTTACGTCAGTCTTGGCATTGCGGTGCCGTTGTTGCTGATCCCCCTGTTTGGCGGTGCGCTGGCGGATAGACTCAACCGCAAGATGATTATTCAAGGTGGGCAGATTGTGGCGGCTGTACTGGGACTTACTGTCGGGCTGCTCATCAATCTGGAGATCATCTCATGGCAGTACCTATTCGTGTCTGCCATGATTCAGGGCGGGTTGTTCGCCTTCATGATGCCAGCGAGACAGTCGATCATTCCTCAACTGGTGGGCAAAGAGAATCTCGCTAATGCCATGGCGCTGAATGCCGCTGGTATGAGCGCTATGACGATGGGTGCTCCGGCTCTGGCAGGCTGGCTCTATGCCAATATGGGGCCTTGGAACGTTTACTACGTCATCGCTGGATTGGCGTCTATGTCGGTGATTCTGACAAGCTTTATCCCTAATATGCAGCGAGATATTGAGCAGCGCACAGACATAGCCATAATGTTCAGGGATATCGGAGATGGCATTAGATACATCAGTAGTCAGCGAATTCTGCTGGTGCTTCTTCTTGTTGGGCTGGTCACAACTATGTTGGCAATGCCCTTCCGGTTTATCATGCCCGTGTTCGTTGTGGATATATACAAGATGGGGCCGCAGGCAATGGGTCTGCTGGTAGGAATGATGGGCGTTGGTGCACTGGTCGGTGCGTTGTACGTGGCTGCGGTAGGCCGGAAAAATAGGGGTAAGCTTCTCATACTGTCCAGCTTTCTATCTGCCATCGGACTGTTGCTGGTGGCGATTGTACCCATCTATTCCTTTGGGCTAGTGGTCATGTTGCTTCTCGGGCTGGGCGACACTGGGCGTATGACCATTAATCAGTCTCTGCTCATGGAGATTGCTGACGAGAAATATAGAGGCCGTGTGATGAGCATCTATATGTTGAACTTTGGCCTGATGCCTCTGGGTGTGTATCCTGCTGGCATACTGTCGGATGTTTTGGGCGGTCAGATTGTTGTTGGCGCGATGGGGCTGATGCTGCTTGTGATAGCGGTGGTTATTCTATTTACCCAACACCATCTGCGGAGACTTGCGTAAATTTTGGATAGATGAGCTTAGCCTGCTGGTGATATCGGGCGTCATTTTCATCGCCCTGCGTCTATTGGGGAGACTCGCGTAATTACCGCCATGATGGGCCCTTACTTTTGGGTATAGCAAGAGCCCATGCAAAAAAATCTTACGGCTTGGGGCTCTCCATTAGCATAGTTACGCCCATGTCGATGTACTTGTTTCGGAGATTGAAGTCGTAGCTTCTGAAGTTGATGCGTATGTTGGTGCCTTCAAGCTGCTTGAGTACATGCTGAACGCAGTCGTCTACCGTTCGGAACGGGTGCTGCGGATGGGCTTCGATGTCGTAAAGCAGATCGTTGGGGCCCCATGTCAGGCAGTCCACACCGGCTTTGGCCAATTGGAGGGCGTTGCTCACGGCCTGGATGGATTCCATCTGCAGACATAGCCAACCGTGATTGTTCCACCAGTCGGCGTACTCCAGCCTGTCGCTGTTGCCTGCGATTTGCCAGCGTCCTGTGCCACCCCAACTGCGCCTCCCGACCTGAGGATAGTAGAAGTACTTGAGCGCCTCGTCGACTGTCTCCGGTTCCTCGACCTGGGGTATTTCAATGCCTGCTGGGCCTAAGTCCAGGATGTTGCCAATCAGGTAGGTGTTGAAGGTGTGCTTGATGCGAAATTGCACGGGGATATCCAGTTCGTCCGCGTAATTACAGAACTGGACCAGGGTCTCTTCGTTGAAGGCGGAGTGCTGGCTGTCGGTGTTTATGAAGGCGTAATCATCCTTGCCCAGGATGTCTTCCATCTGGCTTTTCGTGGAGTTTGGCGGCGCTGATACGCCGATCAGGATATCGCCGTTTCGCATTCGCTCTTTGAAGTCTGTTCTGGACATCGTCTGGTGCCTCCTAATTGCATGTAGCCTTTAATATTCGACTGACTCAGGACTTGGGACGCAACAGGGTTAGTTAGATGACCTCTTGCGGCAGGAAGAATTCGTACTTGGATTTATCGCCGTCACCGTATCCAGGGATGAATGACGAGATCATGCCAGGGGACTCCATGGCGGCCCTGACGATAGTTTTGTTGAACAGGCTGACGCCCTCATCGGCAAGGAAGGTGTCCACGGGCATCCACAGGGCCTCCGCCAGCTCCTCCTCTTGTATGGTGATGTCCTTGCTCAGCGGGGACAGTCGCGAGACGAAGTAGATGTCCGACTTATCGTAGCGGTAGCCGTGCCAGTGCCTGAAGCAGACCAGGGCCTCGAACTTAGTCGTTACGCCGGTCTCCTCCAGCACCTCTCGCATGACACCCTCGGCAAGATGCTCGCCGGGTAGCAGCGCGCCGCCCGGAAGCTTGTAGGCGGGGCCTGTGCTTCTGCGGTGGCGTTCGGAGACCACAAGGAGGTCGCGCTCCTCCGTGAGGACGACTCCGCCTGCGCCTATGTAGTGGGACGCATACGGCGGAACGTAAGCCCCGTGCATGATCTGCTTCGTCATCATGACGTAGTCTTCGGTAGCATGGTGGTATACGAATCCTGCCTCTGCGGCTACCGGTACCAGCGCAGCCCGGGATATTGGAATTTCCAGCCAGGCGACCTTGTAAAGCTCACCTCGCCACTCTTCCAGGGAGTGGTATAACTGTCGCTTGAACTGCTCAGGGTCTTCGGGCAGCGCGTGATGGTTGATGATTACCCCGCCGAAGGGGTTGGTATTAAAATCGATTACTTCCATATGTTCCTCGATTATTCAGTAGTGAATTTTATATTGTGGATCAGGTCTGCCAGCCGGTTTTGGCTAGCGGTTTGTGAAGGCGGGCATGACGTCTGCGGCGAACATGCGAAGCTGTTCCATGAACTCCTCACGAGGCATGCCTTCAGCCCAGTGTAAAATAATGTGTTCCAGTCCCGGATACTTCTCTTCCAGTTCGCGTAGGAGGTCGATGAACTCTTGTGGGGTGCCGCATACCCAGGCCTTCTGCTCCACGCCGTCTTCGATGCGAGGCGTCCGGGCCGGCGCGCCAGGTGTTCCCCAGGAGCGGCCCTCCTCGTCGGCGTAGCGAACGAATCCGAAGGGCGCGAACCACTTGTACCGCTCATCATGGTACGGCCGGAGCTTGTCCATGGCCTCCTTCTGGCTGCCTGCCAGGTAGAAGCCTAGCTCCAACGCCAGGTCTTGCCCTGGGATGAGGTCCCTGCCGTGGCGTGCGCAGGCCTGCTGGTACAGCTCGAAGACCTCTGTGACCAACTTTTCGCCCGTCAGACCGACGACGCCTTTGATACCATTTCGGGCAATGAAATCAATGGTACGGCCGCTAACGATGGGCTGCCACATCTCTACGGGCAGGGTCTTTGGCCGGGGTACTAGGGTAATTTCCTTGACGTCATAGCCTCGGAATTCTGCCTCTGCTGGGATGGTGAAATACTTGCCCTTGTGGGAGAAAGACTCCTCGTTGAATGCCTTGAAGATGATCTCCATCTGCTCTTCAAAGTATTCACGGTTGGCGTCATTATCGGTAAGGGGTGCCCCGAGAGTCTCTACCTCACGACTTTGGTAGCCGCGACCTACGCCGAAAATGACGCGGCCGTTGGTCAGGTGGTCGACCATGGCGAAGTCCTCGGCAAGTCGTAGTGGATTCCAGGCGGGCACCACGTTGAAAGCGGCTCCCAGTTTGAGGCGAGTGGTCTTGGATGCCAGATGCAGGCCCATCATCATGAGATTGGGAATGGTCTCGTAACCCTCATGCTGGAAGTGGTGCTCCGCCATCCACAGCGCGTAGAAGCCCAGTTCGTCCATGAGTTGGGCCACCAGGGTTGCGGTCTCCATGCTTTCGACTACCCGGTCGTTTGAGTAGCGCCGGTCGTTTGCCGGGGTGCCATCGAGTCCCACGTTGTCCAGGTCGATGTTGCCGACGTACAGGACTGAGAAATCTTTGATCATGGGTAGGAGGTCTCCTTACGAGTTAATGTTCAGTAGCTGGCCGAGAAAATCATCCGCCATTATACCCGCAAATAAAGTCTTTGCGATAATTTCGAAAACTCACCAGCAAGAGGCGAAGAACGGCTCTGGTTTTATTAAGGTAGGTGCTAAATGCTAGCTTCGTTTGGAGGATGAATGGGGGTTCATAAGAGAATTGCTGTAGTGGGACTGCTGCTGAGGGCACTTAGACATTGAAGGCTCTTATCAGGTTAGGCTAGTGATCGCTGTGGCCTTGGGCAGGCTTAAGCTGAAACGGCTGCCGACGCCGGGTTGGCTATCGACCCAGATGCGGCCGCCGTGGGCCTCCCTTATGCCTTTTGCTATGGCCAATCCGAGGCCTGCGCCTCCGAACTCACGAGAGCGCGACTTTTCGCCTCGGTAGAACCTGTCGAATACCTGATCTTTGTCCTCTTGAGCAATGCCCTGTCCAGAGTGCACTACATCGATCTGAACATCGGAGCCAGCGTCCTGGATTTCCAGGGATATGGTGCCGTCCGATGGTGTGTGGCGGATGGCGTTCTGGGCGAGGTTATACAACACACGTTGTATCTTGTGAGGGTCGACCATTACAGGATCGACCTTGATGTTAGAGGAGTTGTTTAAGGTCAGTGTGTGTTCATCCGTCTGGGCCATCATTGATTCCAGGACCGAGCTAAGCATCTCCTCCACGGAGCTAGGCTGCAACTGCAATTCCAGCGTGCCGGAGTCCAGCCTCGATAGCTCGAAGAGGTCGTCGATCAGCAGAGACAGGTGCTCTACCTCTGAACTGATGTTGGTGCAGTATGCCTGGATCGTCTTCTCGTCTGAGACCACGCCGTCGCTGATGGCCTCCACCATGGCGCGCATGGATGCCAGGGGCGTTCGCAGGTCGTGAGACACGGAGGCTATCAGGTCTTTGCGTGCCTGCTGCAACTCTCGTTGGCGGCGGAAGGCCTGTTCAAGCTCCTAGGCCATAGTGTTCATTGCGCCGGCCAGCTCGCCTACTTCGTCGTTAGATGAGGCATCCAGTCTTGTGGAGAGGTCGCCCTCTGCTAAGAACTGTGCCCCTACGGCCAGCTTCTCTATCGACGATGTGATGTTTTTGCGATGACGTAGGTGAATATCAG
>CAUZQF010000123.1:0-7258 GCA_963581905.1 Dehalococcoidia bacterium | reverse complement strand
ACTACCATCCTGACTACACCGGTGGACTCGGGGACAAGGGCGTAGATCAGTTGCGGGCTTTCGTCGAGGACGGCGGAACGCTGGTCACGTGGGACAGCTCGTCAAGATACGCCATTAGGTACCTGGAGCTGCCGATAAGGAACGTGCTGGCTGGATTCACCCGCAAAGACTTCTTCGCACCGGGAACGCTGGTGCGAATGCTGCTGGACACCAACCATCCTCTTGCCTATGGTATGCCGGACAAGGCAGCAGCCATGTTCTTTAATGGTCCGGCCTTCGACGTGCGCGAGGGTAGGGTGATCGGCAAATATCCCCTGGGAAATCCGCTCCTTAGCGGATGGCTCATCGGCCCGGAGAAGCTATACGGTCGCACAGCCCTGGCCACAGTGCCCCTGGGTAAAGGCCAGGTTGTTCTCATGAGTTTCAGGGTCCACTTCAGGGCACAGGTCCGCAACACCTACAAGATCCTGTTCAACTCGCTCTACCACAGCACAGTGGCCCACGACCAGTAGGTACTCTAAAAATTTCAAACTATCTGCGTCTCCAGCACGTTGGGGTAATCACGCATAGTTGCCCTTTTTCGTACCTCCCTTTAGAGTAGCGCTATCAAAACAGGAGGTGTCCCATGCCGTCTTCTTTGGTTCGCGGAAAATACGTGGTGTGTAAGGTCAACGACGACCGTAGTAGTCAGATCATTGAGGATGGCGCTGTTTTTCAGCGGGACGGAGAGATCGTAGACATCGGGACGTACTCCGACCTCAAGGCGAAATACAGCGCTGACGAGGAGCTCGGCTCGTCCAATTTCGCGGTGATTCCAGGACTGATCAACGCGCACCACCATGTGGGCCTAACGCCTTTTCAGCTGGGCGCACTAGACGCTCCACTGGAGACCTGGATAGTCGCCCGCTGGTCTCTACGAGATGTGGACCCATACCTGGATACGCTCTACTGCGCCATGCAGATGATTGAGTCGGGCATCACCACGGTAATGCACAACCAGATGATGACGCGCCTGCCCAGTGACGTGGGCCTCTTCGATTCCAGCGCCCGCATAATCGAGGCATACGAAGACTCGGGAATGCGCGTGGCCTTCTCGCTGTCGCACCGCGACCAGAACCACCTGGTCTACGAAGAGGACGACAAGTTCCTGGCAACGCTGCCTGACCAGTTGGCCTCTGGCATCCGTGACTACCTGGGAGCCAGACCTATCTCCATGGAGGACCACCTGTCGGTGACCGCCGAGCTGCTGGATAAGAAGCAGTCAGACAGGACCAGAGTATTCATCAGTCCTCACAATGTTCACTGGTGCTCTGACTCCATGTTGCGCGAGATAAAGAACTTCGCCACACGCCACTCCACGGGAATCCACATTCACCTGCAGGAGACCGTTTATCAGAAGATGTACGGCACTCGAAACTGGAAGAGAACGCCGCTGGAGCATCTGTACGACCTCGGATTCCTGGGGCCGGAGGTCTCTTGCGCCCACGGTGTCTGGGTGACCGAGGCTGACATGGATATTCTGGCAGAGACCGGCACAGCCATCTGCCACAATCCTAGCTCCAACCTACGCCTGAAGAGCGGGGTAGCGCCTGTGAATCGAATGCTGGAGAAGGGTGTAACGGTGGCCATCGGCATTGATGAGGCGGGCATGAATGACGACAACGACATCTTGCAGGAGATGCGAATCGCCCAAAAGATGCACCGCGTACCGGGCGTCACCAGTTCCAGCCCAAGCTCTCACCGCATCCTGGACATGACAACGGTGAACGGCGCAAAGGTGACCTTCTTCGGAAACGAGGTTGGCACGCTGGAGGTAGGCAAACGGGCCGACATAGTTCTGGTGGACCTGGAACGAATTCAGGAGCCATATCTCGACCCGGACACCAACATTGTTGACGCTCTGGTTTATCGAGGGAAGGGCATCGATATTCGCACCGTCATCGTGGACGGCGAGGTAGTCCTGCGAGACCGCAACATAACGCGGGTTAAGAAAGAGGAGATCACCGCAAGGCTAAAAGAATCTCTCACAAGGCCGCTGACCTCATCCGAGCTAAATCGCACAGGTCTGAGCAAGGAGCTGTTACCCCATATCCAGCGCTGGTTCGAGGCATTGGAGCTGGAGGGCGGTGCGCCTCACTACCGTTATAACGAGCAAGCGTAGGCCAGACGACAGCGACCTGACGGGCTAGCTTGGCGGCTGCTTGACTCACCGCTGGTAACCTTCGATAATCGCCTCCAACAAGCACATGAAGCTTTGAAATAACTTGACCTTTTTAATGGGTTAAACTGGAGGCATTGATGACCGGACAAGCAGAGGCAAAAAATATCCGCTTGATCTCGCAGCACCAGCTGGATGGTTTCGGCAATGGCGGAGAGGGCCTGGCCCTTCAGAAGACCAGCGATGGCCGGCGCATCATGTACGTCGCCCACGAGTGCGCGCCCAAGGACTTCACGGCTGTCGACGTCACTGACCCGAAGAATCCATTTACCGTAGTGCAGACTGACCTCCCGCACAGCGACGTTCGCTCCAACTCATTGGACCTGGTAGGGGACATTCTTCTTGTTGCCTATCAGACGGTTAGGCCAGGACTAAAACCCGCAGGCATGGGCATCTACGATGTCAGCGATCCAGCCAACCCCAAGCAAATATCCTTCTTCGACACATCAGGCCCGTTCTCCCGTGGAGCGCACTGCCTCTGGTATGTGGACGGCCACTACGCGCATCTGACAACGGGCGCAGCGGACTTCGAGCCACACAATCAGCTCGACGACCAGTTCCACATGATCGTAGACGTCAGCGATCCCTCCAATCCCAAAGAGGCTGGCCGCTGGTGGCTTCCCGGCACGCGCAAGGGCGACTCCGAGGCCCAGCCGGTCAGGCACACGGTCAAGGACACGGGCTTCAGATTGCACAACGTCAACATATACCCAGACCATCCGGACAGGGCTTATCTAGGTTACATCGACGGCGGCGCCATCATCCTCGATACGTCTGACTACAGCAACATCAAGATGATCAGCCGACTGGACTACCATCCTCCGATGCCGGGCTTCAGTCACACGATGCTGCCGCTGTTTGAGCGCGGTTTGGCCATCGTCAGCGACGAGTGTATTACCGAGGACCTCAGCGACTTCCCCAAGCTAAGCTGGGTGCTGGACATTAGTGACGAGACTAATCCAATCATCATCAGCACGCTGCCCATGCCTCCTGTGGAAGACTTTGGTCATAGGCCAGGACGCTTCGGCGCGCACAACCTGCACGAGAACCGACCGGGCGACAACTCCTGGTTCTCCGACACGATTATCGTCGGGGCCTACTTCAACGCTGGCATTCGAGTCCACGATATCACTGACCCTTTCAGGCCCGAGGAGATCGCGTACTACGTTCCGCCTGCCTCTGATCCGGAAAAGGGCATTAACATCAACGACGTTTTCATCGACGAGAACCGACTGCTCTACGCCATCGACCGTTTCGCAGGCGGCCTCTACATTCTCGAAATGGACATTTAAGTTTTATAAATCAGGCTCTGGGATGCTGCAAAGCCAAGGACGAAGACGGCTTTAGTGCAAGGCTAACATCAGGGCAGAACGATTTAAGAGAAAAATAAGAGCTGGGCCGCATATTTGGAAAAAACGGCCCGGCTCTTTTATTTTGGTTAGAGTTAGAAATTAAAGGCTTAACTTCTCGGTCAGCCCGTACTCATCGGCCAACACCTTCAGCTTGTCCCATGTGGAGTCCTCAACCTCGATGCCATCTATGAGCAACTGCTTCTCCTTCAGAAACTCGGGTTCACCAGGGTAGAAGATCTCATCAAAGCCTGCCGCCAGCGGTGTCTCCTTGAGGTAATGGGCGAACTCTGTAACCTCTTTCTTAAAGTCCTCCAGGTCCCTGAACGCGTCAACCTTGAAGGCAGCCATGAAGCAGCCGTCGTTGTGGCGACCTGAAGGGTCGTGACCAAAGCCCAGGCCCGTGAGAATGCCTGAGAATATCTCGATCATCACTCCGAGACCGTAACCCTTGTGTCCCTGATCGCCTCCCAGAGGCAGCACCGCGCCGCCACTTCGCAGGTCGGCGGGGTCAGTGGACGGATTGCCGTCCTTGTCGATGATCCAGCCCTCAGGAACCGAGGTGCCTCTCGCAACGGCGACGCCTAACTTACCTGCCGCCACTGCGCTGGTGGCCATGTCGATAAACATGGGGCCTTCCAGATTGCTGGGCATGGATAGGCAGAGAGGATTGGTGCCTAGGCGGGCCTCTTTGCCTCCGAAGGGCACAACGGCCTTGGCAGATCGGCCGGAGTCCGCCGTCATCATGCCAATCAGTCCCTCATTGGAGGCCATGATTGGGTAGTCGGCGACGCGACCCACGTGGCTCTGCCTGAACACAGTGGCAGCGGCTACGCCGTGCTCTAGAGCCTTGGCGATAGTAGTCTTCATCGCTCTTTCGGAGACCACGTAACCGTAACCCCAGTGACCATCAACCACAGTCGTTGTGGAGGTCTCTCTGATTACCTCATACTCCGCGCCAGGCATGATGTGGCCTCGCTTGACTCGATCAATATAGGTCGGAATCTGAATTATGCCGTGGGAGTCGTGTCCAACCAAGTTGGCTCCTATGGAGTGGCGCGAGACTATCTCCGCCTCTTCTGCGCTAGCGCCCGCTCCCATAAGAAGCTGGGCCGCTATGTCTCTTAGCCTATCGGCCTGTACTGTAGGCATTGTCTCCTCCTGTCGATTTTGCGAATCAAATTTTGGTTGGCGTACCCAAACGGTACACACTCTACTTCTTAAAATTCTATTCGGCGGTCCAGCCTCTTGCGGCATCTATGGCTCGTGACCACCTGGCGCACAGACGCTGCCGGGTTTCGTCCCTCATGGTCGGCTCGTAGCGCTGCCCAGCCGACCATAGGCCTTCGATCTCTTCCTGGCTGCCCCAGAATCCAACGGCCAGACCCGCCAGATAGGCCGCGCCCAAAGCAGTGGTCTCCGCCACGTACGAACGCTCCAGAGGCATATCCAGTATGTCTGCTTGAAACTGCATCATGAGGTCGTTGACCGAGCCGCCGCCGTCCACTCTTAACCTTCCGATATCCAGTCCAGCATCCTCTTTCATCGCCTCAATTACGTCAAGGGTCTGGTAGGCGGTGGACTCCAGCGCTGCACGAGCGAAGTGGCCCTTATTGGTACCTCTGGTTATTCCCAGAATGGCCCCACGGGCGTACATGTCCCAGTGAGGTGCGCCCAAGCCTGTGAAGGCGGGGACTATGTAGACACCGCCGTTATCCTCGACAGATTGGGCAAGCGCTTCAACGTCTGCCGCCGACTCGATCATGCGAAGCTCGTCCCTCAGCCACTGCACCGTGGACCCTGTGGAGAAGATACTCCCTTCAAGAGCGTATGTCACTCGCCCACCGATGCTCCACGCCGGCGTGGTTATAAGCCCGTGGTTAGAGGTCGTTCGTCTGTCACCGGTGTTCATCAAAACGAAGGATCCTGTGCCATAGGTGTTCTTCGTCATGCCGGGCCGAAAACAGGCCTGGCCAAATAGTGCGGCATGCTGATCGCCCGCCATACTTGCTATGGGTATGCTATTGCCACCCAGGAAGTTGCCGCTCACGTGTCCGTAAACCTCGCTGGAAGACCTTACCTCCGGCAGAATCGCCCGGGGTATGTCCAGCTCAGACAGCAGGTCATCATCCCAGTCCAGGGTGTTGATGTTGTACAGCATAGTTCGGGCGGCGTTGGTAACGTCAGTTGCGTGAACCGTGCCATTGGTCAGGTTCCACAGCAGCCAGCTATCGACAGTGCCAAAAGCGAGTTCGCCCGCCTCGGCCCTCCTCTGCCCATCCGTAATGCTGTCCAGAATCCAACGCACCTTGCTTCCGGAGAAGTAGGCATCTATAGGAAGGCCTGTCTTGTCGCGAACGTCCTTTTCCAGCCCTTTGGCCTTCAGGGCATCACATAGAGGCGCTGTACGACGGCACTGCCAAACTATCGCGTTGGAAACGGGAGTTCCGGTATTGCGGTCCCACACCAGTGCGGTCTCACGCTGGTTCGTAATTCCGATTGCTGCTATTTGTCCGGGAGAAATCTCGGTCTCCTCCAGCAGGTCCTCGATCACCGCCAGACACGAGTAAAAGAGATCTTCCGGATTGTGCTCAACCCATCCCGGGTGAGGGTAAATCTGTTCAATCTCCTGGTAAGCACGCCAGAGTACCTTGCCTGTGCCATCGACCATGATCGCGGTGGTGCCCGTTGTGCCCTGGTCCAAGGCCAATATGTAACCTGATTTTACCAATGTCCACCTCCGGCATCATACTTAGCCATGAATCGCTGCTTGTGTCAAGGAAATGCTTCAGTGATAATGTCCGGGAGCGGCATCAGTATGCCAGCGCAACATCGAAACTAATCGAGTAGGCGAGGATCGTTATGGACGGGCGACGCATAAGGATCACAGCGGGTGACCAGCAGGTCACGGCGATTCTGAACAGCAGTCACACCTCAGACCTCACCTGGGAGGCCTTGCCGATTGAGGCATCAGCCAACATATGGGGAGATGAGGTCTACTTTCGCATTCCCGTCGAGGACGAGGTGGACGATGCTCAAGAGGTTGTGGACATGGGCGCTATTGGCTACTGGCCTCCGGGGCAAGCCTTCTGCCTCTTCTTTGGGCGCACGCCAGCCAGTGTTGGCGACGAGATTCGGCCAGCCAGTGCGGTGACCGTCCTGGGTGCCATCGAAGGCGACCCTCTTGTGCTGAAGCAGGTCTCTTCAGGCGAGAAGGTCACTTTGGAGCAGGCCTAGCATGGGATTTTCTGACGAGCTTAGAAAAACGGTCGCCGATATGTGGGACCGCGAACAGAAGCATCCCTTTGTGACCGGCATAGGCGACGGCAGCCTTGAATTAGATAAGTTCCGCTACTACATGCGCCAGGACTACCTCTTCTTGATAGATTTCTGTCGGGCAATCTCCCTGGCAGCGGCCAAAACAGCTGATGTCCAGGACATGGGCTGGTTCGCAAAGCTGCTTCACGAGACGCTTAACACCGAGATGGCTTTGCACATTAGTTTCTGCCAGGACTTTGGCATTACGGAGGCCGAGCTACTTGCTACGGAGCCTTCCCCGACGACGATGGCTTACACAGGCCATCTGTTGCAAACGGGGTACTCTGCCAGCATAGGGGAGATCGCCACATCTATACTTCCCTGCTCATGGGGCTACGCAGAGATAGGACAGATGTTAGCGGAGAGGGGAGCT
>CAUZQF010000122.1:0-7303 GCA_963581905.1 Dehalococcoidia bacterium | reverse complement strand
GCTTTTCAGGCGTCGGGTCCTCCATGACGATGTTGGTCGCCATGATCGGTCCCTCTTCAAGCTCAACTATGGCCGTCACGAAAGGCACGTCGGGCACGAAGCCGGGATGCGGCGCTCTCTGCACTATGCCGTAGGTGAATAGCGTTGCCTTGCCGCTGGCCTGAATCCAGGTGGTGTCCCTGGAGAAGCAGCACGGCGATATGTCTCTTGGGTAAAAGTACGGCTGGTTGCAGGCGTTGCACTTGCGCAGCCACAGCTCTTTTTCCTTGGCCTTCTGCCAGTACTGATCAGACTCAACCTGTGGGACGGGTATGGGCTTCTTGTAGTCGGAAGTCATTTATTGGCTTCTCCTCATCATCGATTATTGCTAGTCAACACCAAGAATTACGGTTCCTGTCGATGACAGAGAGCCGCCGGTACCGTGCACCAGAGACAGCTTAGGGTTGTCGATCTGCCTCTCGCCGGTCTCGCCGCGAAGCTGCCGCACAGCCTCCAGCACCAGGAACATGCCGTACATGCCCGAGTGTGTGTAAGAAAGGCCACCACCGCTGGTGTTCATGGCGAAGTTTCCGCCCGGAGCGGTGCGCTGGTCCTTAACGAAGTCCGGAGCCTCTCCCGGTCCGCAGAAGCCCAGGCTCTCCAGCGTGGCCAGCACCGTGTAGGTGAAGGAGTCGTAGATCATGGCCAGATCGATATCGTCGTGGGTTACGCCAGCCATCTTCATTGCGGCTGGTCCGGAATTCCTGGCCCATGTGCGCGTCAGGTCTGGCATCTGGCTAAGGATTCCGTGGTCGTGGCCCTCGCCAGCGCCCAGAACGTAGACCGGCTTCTTGGGCAGGTCGCGGGCTCGCTCTGCTGTGGTAATGATGTAAGCGCCGCCAGCGTCTGTTACCAGGCAGCAGTCGAACAGGTGGAACGGCCAGGAGATCCAGCGGGAGTCATGGTAGTCGTCGAAGGACATCTCCTGCGCCTGCATGTAGGCCTTGGGATTCAGGTTGGCCCACTTGCGGGTGGCCACGGCAACCTCGGCCATGCCCTGGCGTGTGAAGTCGTCGCCGTAGATGTGCATGTAGCGTCGTGCGGCCATGGCGTAGTTAATAGGCGCGCCAATGAAGCCGTAAGGTGTCTCATACTGAGGTCCTGGATCCGATGCGTTGAAGCCCATGCGGGAGCGTGCGCTGCGTCCGGCCTCTCCGTGGGTTACGAGGATGGTGTCGCAGTAGCCGGCGTTAATAGCGGCCATTGCGTGGGCGATGTGAATGATGAAAGATGAACCACCAACTGCCGTGGTGTCCGTGAACATGGGCTGGACGCCCAGGTACTCACCCAGGTTAATGGTGGACGTTCCGGCGGTCATCAGGCCGTTTATGTCCGACATTTTCAGCCCTGCGTCTTCCAGGGCGTTGTAAGCAGCCTCGGCGTGAAGCTGCAAGTTGGATTTCTCTATGCGCCCGATCTCATCGGACTCGGCCACGCCAACTATGGCGACCGTTCTGCTCAAATCAGCCATTGAGTGCTCTTCCTCCTGTTAATCGGATTTTTTTGGATAGTGAGCGGATTACATCTCAGAATTGCGGACGCCTACTATTGCCGTGCCGTAGTCTGCGACGCCGCCTAGGATATAACGGCGGCGTCAGTAAGGCAAGGAATCAGGCAATCGAAATCGCAAATGTACAGAGTGTCTAATTTCTGGACAGTCTGTCTACTGCAGCGGTGAGTAGTCGGTGGGAGCAAGCAGGGAGTTGGAGACCCGCTTGACGATGAGACCGTTGGCCTCGGATTCGGAGCGGACCTTTTGCCACTCGGGGTCGGCTCGGAAGGCAGCCCAGGCCTTTTCTCGCTGGCCAGCATCCTCGAAGGCTACGATGTAGATGAGCCTGTCGGAGAAATCGCCGACTTCGGAAGTCCAGTAAGCGATATTCTTGATGCCGTGTCGCTCAAAAATCGCCATTGTGTGGTCGCGGAATCTGGCGTGCAGGTTTGGCAGCATTCCAGGCATTGTTTCGTATACGCGGTACTCGTAAATCATGGTGGCCTCCTCAATATTGACATGTTGTCAAGCGAGTGTTCGCTCGCCGCCAATTGTCGTGCGGGAGGCCGTTGCCTGTCAACTGTAAGCTAGCGGCTTTAGGCGATGCCCAGTGAGGAAGCAACGTCGTCGGCCAGCATCTGGTAGCCAGACGAAGCCTCGTCTGCGCCGAACAGGCCGTTCATCGGAGTGATGGAGATGCGACTGTTGCGCAGGGCCCATATGTCAGTGCCCTCGGATACCGTGGGGTTGATGCTCTTGTTGTGCTTGATCCAGTAGTGGGTTGCCCGGCCATTAGTACCGCGCTCCACGTTCTCCAGGTATTGCCGCGGACCCAGTCGGGTAATCTCCACCTTCTGGATGCGGTCCGAAGTGGCGTTCGGCAGGTTTACGTTGAGCATGAATGGCGCGACGAAGCCGTTGCTGGAGATCGACTCGGCCAGTGTCTTGGCGGTCAGCGCCGCCGCCTCGTACTGCACGTTGGACAGGGAGGCTACCGATATGGCGATGGATGGTATGTTGCGGAAATAGCCCTGCATCGCGCCGCCAAATGTCCCCGACACCATGACGTCCATTCCCAGATTGGAGCCCTGGTTAATGCCTGAGACCAGTAGGTCGATTGGCCCCGAAACCAGAGTTTCTACGGCCAGCACTACACAATCGGCAGGAGTGCCCTGCACGGATACGGTGCGAATGCCCTCAACGGGAGGAGGCTCGATTTCGCGAGTGTGGACCACGGATTGCAACGTCAGCGCTGCGCCTATGCCGCTCTGGTCCCGATCGGGCGCTACCACTGTCACCGTCCCTAGTTCCTGCAAAGCCTTCGCCAGAGTCCACAGTCCGGTCGCGTTAACGCTGTCGTCGTTTGTTATAAGTATGTTCAATCAAGTCTCCGATATGATGCCTGTCTAGCCAAGCATCATACCATCATGTTGTCTATTAGCCGGGTATTGCCGATTTGCATGGCTAGGGAGGCTAACGCAGGTTCCGTGACCTCTTGCAGCTCTTCTAGGCTATTGGAATCGGCCAGGCTAACGTAATCTATAGAGGCGGATGGGGCTTCGTAGATTATTTGGCGCATCTCTTGCCGAATCTCTTCGCCATATGTCACGCCCTCATCGCGGAGGCTTTTGGCCTTGCACAGCGCTCTATAAAGCACAGAGGCGGCCTCTCGCTCCTCTGGACTGAGGTTGACGTTGCGGCTGCTCATGGCGAGGCCGTCCGGCTCACGCACTGTAGGGCAGACCACAACCTCTGCACCTAGGTTCAGGTCGGCGTTGAGTCGCTGTATGACCAGGCACTGCTGGGCGTCTTTCTGCCCGAAGTAGACCTTGTCAGGCCGAACGATAGTCAGCAGCTTGCAGACTACCGTCGCGACGCCTATGAAGTGGCCGGGTCTGTGCTCGCCTTCCAGCTTGGAGCCGATGTCGCCCACGTCAACTTGCGTCTCGAAGCCCGGCGGATATATCTCGCTAGGATTTGGAGCGAAGACTAGATCGACCCCGGCGCTTCGCAACATATCCAGATCGGCGTCCATGTTGCGAGGGTACGTGGAGAAGTCCTCGTCGGCGGCGAACTGCGTTGGGTTCACAAAGATGCTGACGGTGACGGTGGCATTCTCGTCGCGGGCGCGCTTGACCAGCGATATGTGGCCTTCATGCAAAAAGCCCATGGTCGGCACAAGGCCCAATGGCTTTACTGCCGACGCATAGGCTTCCCGAAATCCGGATATAGTCTCAATGACTCTCATATTCTGGAAGATATAAACGGGGAAGACTTAAACCGTCTCAAAGTGCTGTCCTGTGAGCTCTTGTACGACCTCTGGCTTCATGCTGAAGCTCTCCTTGTCGGTGGGGAAGGTCTGCTCTTGCACGTCGCTGACGTAGCGCGAGATAGCGCCCTGAATTATCTCCGACAGGTTGGCGTACTTGCGAGCGTGCTTGGGAGAGAAGTCGTCGAACAGCCCTAGCAGGTCGTGGAACACCTGCACCTGTCCGTCGCAGTTAACGCCCGCGCCAATTCCGATTGTTGGGATGGCGAGTCGCTCCGTGATCATTTGGGCTAGCTGCTTGGGCACGCCTTCCAGCACCACGGCGTACGCACCAGCCTCTTCCAAGGCCTTGGCGTCGTCTATCAGCTCCACGGCAGCCTTCGTAGTGCGGCCCTGGACTCGGTACCCACCGAGCTGGTTGACGGCCTGAGGCGTCAAACCCAGATGACCCATTACCGGTATGCCAGCCTGTGTGATCTTACTAACGGTCTCTGAGATCGAGCGGCCGCCCTCTAGTTTTACGGACTGGCATCCACCTTCTTTGAGCAGCCGTCCGGCGTTGCGAATGGCCTCTGCGGTGTCCGCCTGGTAGCTCATAAAGGGAAGGTCGCCTACAACGTGGGCCTTTTCAGAACCCCGCATGACGGCTTTGATATGGTGAATCATGTCTTCCATGGTGACAGGCACCGTGGAGTCGTAGCCCATGACAACGTGGCCCAGGCTGTCGCCCACCAGGATAATGGGAATTCCAGCCCTTTCGACTATGATCGCCGAGGTGTAGTCGTAGGCGGTTATCATGGCGATCTTCTCGCCACGCGCCTTCATTTTGCTCAGGTCTCGAATCGTAACTCGCATCTGGTACCTCCTCTTGTCCCTTCTGAGTGAGGGCCTACGTCCGTTAACGGTCTTTGTAGCTTTCGATAATTTTTTGAATCTCGTTTGAGGTCTCTTTATTGAGGCCTCGTTCCACTGCTTGAGGCAGGCCTGCCAGGGCTAGCTCGCAATACATGGGCATGAGACCTGGGTCTCGGTATTTCAACGCCTCCAGATGCTTGCGAACAGTGCCAACATCGCCTCGCGGATACGGGCCAGCCACAGCATCGGGAATGCCTGACACCTCAATATTGTTAGCGACGGCACGCATCATGGGCAGCAGGGCCTTTATGCCATCAGCCCGGGTGGAGCCAATGTGCTCCCAAACACCGCCAGCTATGCCTACCAGGCAGGTGAGCAGATTGCCCATGAGGACGCCGCTCAAGTGATACATCACCTTGTCTTCGGCCCGCAGGAAAACAGGGATTGCGCCTATGTCATGAGCCATCTGCTCGAAGTACGGCTTAATGTCGTCCCCGGCCTCAATGCCAAATGTCGTACCTGGAATGCTCTTCACGCCGTTTTCCACTGACGAGAAGGCCTGTAGCGGATGGAAGGCACCTGGTACAGCGCCCTGCGAAACAGGATTGTCGAACAGGTCAAGCGATGCCGCGCCGGAGCAGTGCACCACCGCCTGTCCCGGTCGCCATGTCACGGATGCAGCGACAGTGCTTATGAAGCCGTCGGACGTCGTTATGAACGTCACGTCTGCGGCGTCCGCGGCCTCCTGGTAGCTGTCGTACGCAACGCAGTCGGGTATTCGCGCCGCAAAGACGTCCGACGAAGCAGGTGTCCTGCTGGCCACGGCGATTACGGGATAGCCAGCGTTGGACAGGGCCAGCGCCAACGATCCGCCTACCTTACCTGCGCCTAGGAACGCTATTCTTGACTGCCGGTTGAATTCAGCCATTTAGAGATAACTCCGTTATGCTGGGCACGCCACCCAGGCCTGTTGCGCTGCGTATCGCCTTTACAATGGCGTCACTGACGCAGACTGCGGCTGCAGCCAAAATTCTGTTTAGCTCCACATCTGGGCCATGTTTGCCGGTGGCTATTCCAAACAGCACATCGCCGTCGCCCATGAGGTGGGCCGGTCGTACGGCCAAGGCCAGTCCGTCGTGAGACGAAGACGCCAGCCTATTGGCCTGCTCCTTGGTCAGTCGCGCGTTGGTAGCCACCACGCCGATTGTCGTGTTTGTGCCCTGGTCTATTACGGATTTCTTAAAATCAGGAGATGTCATGAGCGCCAAAGAGTCCTGCATCAGTCCTGAATCAGGGTCTCTCGGGCCGGCAACGACGCCTCCGGTGCGATGATCGTACACGCCGCCAATGGCATTTACTGCGGTAATGGCACCTACCATAAGGCCGTCACCCAGATGAACGCTGGACGTGCCTATACCGCCTTTGACGCCTCGGTCGTATCCCATAACTTTACCTACGGTGGCTCCCGTTCCCGCTCCCACTGTACCCTCGGCAACTGGCTCTGCAGTCGCGTTCACGCAGGCCGCGTAGCCATCATCCGCTCCAGGCCGAATCTTGTTCGTGATCATTCTCAAATCGTATAGGATAGCTGCGGGAACTATGGGTACCTTTACGTCACCAGCCTGATAGCCAATGCCATGCTCCTCAAGGTAACGGACCACACCACCCGCCGCATCAAGCCCGAAGGCGCTTCCGCCGCTGAGGAGTACAGCATGAACAACATTTACGTTGTAGGTAGGCCGCAACAGGTCAATCTCACGAGTGCCGGGCGACGGTCCGCGCACGTCGACTCCACCCACTGCGCCGTCCTCAAACAGCACCACTGTGCAGCCCGTTGCCGCCTCCAGGTTGCTTCGGTGACCCACCTTTACGCCCTCTACGTCCGTTATGCTGCCTGAATAATTCAACTATCCCTCAAATAACAACAAAAGCCCTCCCGACCTCGTCAGAAAGGCTTTTTCTATTTCTTATATTCTCTAATGGCTATGTAAACGCCTACCAAGGCGCTAAGCTCGCTTTTCATGGTAACGCTCACCGTTCCCGATCAGGGTTGGCTGCACATACATCATAACAGGGCGGAATCGGCGGTTCAAATCGGCGGTTCAAATGGTGAGCGTTACCAGCTATTGTCGGGCTAAAAGTGGCGCATCGTCTTAATAAAATGAGGTAATCTACTGGTGATTTCGACTGTAATTTTCGACATGGGTGGCGTCTTGGTCTAGACCCGCTGGGAGCGAGCCACTGGACCGCTGGCGAAATCGGCTGGCATGTCTCAGGAACGGGTTTTGGAGACCCTCTTTAGCACCGATGCCAACCTGTCATACATGCGCGGAGATATTGACTCCTCCGAGTTTGCCAAGGGTGTGTCGGAGCGTCTTGGTCTGGATATCTCAGAAGAAGAACTGCTGGGTATTTGGGAATCTATATTGGCTCCCAACCTGGAAGCGCTGCCTGTTCTCGAACGGCTGAAGGGTAAATACCGCCTGGTGCTGGGCTCGAACACAGACCCCGGCCACTTCAGGCGCAGCGTTGAGTTGCAGCCAGCGCTGGGCCTGTTTGATGACCTGCTGCTGTCATATGAGTTGGGGGTGTGCAAGCCAGATTCGGCATTCTTCGAACAGGGTCTTGCAAGCTTGGACATTCCCGCG
>CAUZQF010000121.1:0-7323 GCA_963581905.1 Dehalococcoidia bacterium | reverse complement strand
TCGCCAAGATAATGAACTTCGGCGTGCTTTATGGCCTAAGCGCATTCGGCATACGACAGCAGACAGGCCTTAGCGCCGAAGAGGGCCAGCGCTTCATCGATACCTATTTCGGAAGCTATCCTGGAATCCGCACCTACATTGACGAGACAAAAGAGAAGGTGAAGGCCAACGGCTACGTCGAGACGCTTCTAGGCCGCCGTCGCTACATCCCAGAGGTGACCTCCAGCAACGGCAACATACGTAACGCTGGCGAGCGCATGGCTGTCAACATGCCTATTCAGGGCACCGCTGCGGACATCATCAAGATCGCCATGATCGCCATTCAGGACAGGCTGGAAGAGCAGAAATTGCAGTCCAAGATGATTATCCAAGTCCACGACGAGCTGATCTTCGAGGTGCCGCGGGAGGAGCTGGAGCATATGAGGGAGATGGTGACTGAGCTTATGCCCGCCTCCATGCAGCTGGACGTTTCGCTGGACGTCGAGCTAAAGACTGGCGACTCCTGGGGGCAGATGGGGTAGTTTTAAATTAGGGGTAAAGGGCATTAGTTTCAATACTGGGAAGGCTGCGCACGATTAATTTGGTGCAGCAGTGACGAATTAGGTACGCGACAGAAAAAGCTCAGGCCGATTCTTAATTGCGTGTTGTCTCTTCGCCTTTGACCCTTCGACTGACCCCTTGGGCTTTCTGACGCTGCCATTCAGTTTCTTCAATACAGGGCGCAAACCGCACCTCTTGGACGGGTAATCTAGCCAATTACAGATGAATGCATCGCCAAGCCGCTATAATAGAGCTTTGTTGCGGCTTAAACGCGCCGCCTAATCCAACAAATTTAATTAGGACCGTTAACTGTATGACTGGTAGCCAATCGGACGTAAAAGCGAAGATCGTAGACCGCACCTTTGAAATTGAAAAACACCTTGAGCAGCGAGTCCTGGTGCTAGATGGCGCATGGGGCACAATGATTCAGGGATATGGTCTTGAGGAAGAGGACTACAGGGGCGAACGCTTCAAGAACTATTCCCAGGACATTAAAGGCAACAACGACATTTTGTGCCTGACACAGCCGCAGATCGTTGAAGAGATACAGCGGCTCTATACGGAGGCGGGCGCCGACCTGCTGAGTACCAACACCTTTACTGCCACCAGCATCGCCCAGGCCGACTACGGTCTGCAGGATTATGCATATGAGATCAGCCTGGAATCTGCACGAATCGCCAGGCGGTTAGCTGACGAGTTCACGGCAAAGGACCCGAACAAGCCGCGATTTGTCGTTGGCTCGATCGGCCCCACTAACCGCACCGCATCTATTTCGCCGGACGTAAACGACCCCAGCTTCCGCAACGTGACCTTCGAAGAACTGGTTGTGGCCTATGCGGAGAACGCCCGGGGGCTGCTGGACGGCGGCGCTGATATCCTCATGATTGAGACGGCCTTTGATACTCTCAATGCCAAGGCCGCGCTATTTGCCTTAGACCAGCTATTTGAAGAACTAGGTGTGCGAGTGCCCATCATGGTGTCAGGGACTATTACCGACGCCAGTGGTCGCACGCTGACGGGCCAGACCATCGAGGCCTTTTACGCCTCGGTCTCCCATCTGCCTCTGTTGAGCGTTGGCATAAACTGTGCGCTGGGCAGTCGGGAGATGGGCCAGTACCTGCGAGACCTGTCGCCTATTTCGCGATTCTTCGTCAGCACGCACCCCAACGCTGGCCTGCCTAACGAGTTTGGCGAGTACGACGAGACCGCAGAGTTCATGGCCAGTCAGGCCTGCGGTTTCATTGAGAACGGCCTCGTCAACATCGTCGGCTCGTGCTGTGGCTCCACCCCTGTGCACACCAAGGCCATAGCCGATGCGGTGCAAGGGATGACTCCCCGAAAGCGCACGGAGTCTGGCGGCAACACGCTGCTCAGCGGTCTGGAGCTTCTGGAGATACGCCCGGACTCGAACTTCATCAATGTGGGCGAGCGGACCAACGTCACAGGCTCGGCCCGCTTCCGGCGTCTCATCCGCCAGGAGAAGTACGAAGAGGCGCTGACCGTCGCTCGCCAACAGGTGGAGGACGGCGCGCAGATCATCGACATTAACATGGACGAGGGCCTGCTGGACTCCGAATTTGCCATGCGCAAGTTCGTCAATCTCATCTCCTCTGAACCGGACATCTCCAAAGTGCCACTGATGATTGACAGCTCTCGCTTCAGCGTCATTGTGGAAGGACTTAAAGCCTCTCAGGGTAAATGTGTTGTGAACTCAATTTCTCTTAAAGAGGGAGAGGACCCCTTCCGAGAGCAGGCAAAACTGGTTCGCAGATATGGCGCAGCAGTTATCGTCATGGCCTTCGATGAGGATGGTCAGGCCGATACCATCGAGCGCAAGGTCAATATCAGCGATCGCTCCTATCGCATTCTTGTGGACGAACTTGGCTTTCTGCCTGAGGACATCATCTTCGACCCCAACATATTCGCGGTGGCCACAGGCATTGAAGAGCACAACCCGTATGCCGTTAACTTCATCGAGGCTAGTCGGCAAATCAAGGAACGCTTCCCGCTATGTCACGTCAGCGGAGGCGTCAGCAACGTATCGTTCTCCTTCAGGGGCAACGACTCGGTCCGCGAGGTCATCCATTCGGTGTTCCTGTACCACGCAACGCAGGCCGGGATGGACATGGGCATTGTTAACGCAGGGCAGTTGGCCGTTTACGACGAGCTTCCCAAGGGCTTGAAGGACGCCGTCGAGGACGTCATTCTCAATAGCGACGTGGACGCCACCGAAAGACTTTTGGAGATCGCCGAGTCGTTCCGTGCAGACGCCAAAGAGCGCGTCGTCGATGACTCCTGGCGACGGGAGCCGGTCGGCGAACGGCTGAAGTATGCGCTGGTCAAGGGCATAGACGAGTTCGTGGTGGACGACGTCGAAGAGGCTCGACAGTCCGCTGAACGACCCATTCACGTAATCGAAGGTCCGCTTATGGACGGCATGAACGTCGTAGGCGACCTCTTTGGCTCCGGCAAAATGTTCCTTCCGCAGGTCGTGAAGAGCGCCCGTGTTATGAAGAAGGCCGTTGCGCACCTGGTGCCTTTCATCGAGGACGAGAAGGCCGTGTCGGGCGTTCTGTCCTCCAAAGGCAAGATAGTCATGGCCACCGTCAAGGGCGACGTTCATGACATCGGCAAGAACATCGTCGGCGTGGTGCTGGGCTGCAACAATTACGACATTATCGATCTGGGAGTGATGGTCCCGTTCCAAAAGGTGCTGGATGTGGCGCTGGAAGAGGGAGCGGACATGATAGGGCTTAGCGGTCTCATCACGCCTTCGCTGGATGAGATGGTTACTGTCGCTAAAGAGATGAAGCGGCAGGAGATCAACATCCCGCTGCTGATTGGCGGGGCGACAACCTCCATCGCCCATACTGCGGTGAAGATAGACCCTGAATACTCCAACGCTGTTATTCACGTGAAGGACGCCTCTAGGGCCGTCGGCGTCGTTGGCGAGCTGCTGCGAGAGGAAACCAGGGACGACTTCATTCAAAAGTATAAGGTCGATTACGAGGAGGTGCGGCGCACACGAGCAGAGCGAAACAGTGCTCCTGTGCTGCTATCACTGGCGGACGCTCGAAGCCGCAGAAGGACGCTCGACTGGGCCGGTTCGATACCGACTACGCCTAGTTTTCTCGGCAACAAGGTGTTCGAAGACTATCCGCTAGAAGAGCTACTGGACTTCATTGACTGGTCGCCGTTCTTCCAGGCGTGGGAGCTGCGCGGTCGCTTCCCGGATATCCTCAACAATCCTATGTACGGAAAAGAGGCCACCAGCCTCTATAACGACGCCAAGGCCATGCTGCGTCGCATGATCGACGAAAAAATACTTACGGCCAGGGCGGTAGTTGGCTTCTATTCTGCCTCCAGCGTGGGAGATGATGTGGAGCTTTATACTGACGCAAGCCGTCAGTCTGTACGCGAAACCTTTCACTTCTTGAGGCAGCAGAACGACAAGTCCAGATTGCGGGAGGCCTTCCGCGGTGGCAACGACTGTCTGGCAGACTTCGTTGCGCCGAAAGAGACAGGTGTAGCAGACCACATCGGCTTGTTTGCCCTCACGGCAGGCATCGGGCTGGACGATTTCGTGAAGACTCTGGAAGCAGACCATGACGACTACAGCAGCATCCTGGCCAAGGCGCTGGCCGATAGGTTGGCAGAGGCATTTGCAGAGCGCATGCACCAGTACGTGCGTCGCGAGCTTTGGGGTTATGCCGCTGATGAGAATCTGGACAACTCCGACCTTATCAAGGAGAGTTACCAGGGCATCAGACCGGCTCCCGGCTACCCGGCATGTCCCGATCACACAGAGAAGCAGATGCTGTTCGACCTGCTGGATGCTGAGGCAAGCTCCGGCATTTCGCTTACCGAGAATTTCGCCATGATGCCTGCAGCGTCGGTTAGCGGCTTCTACTTTGCGAACCCTGGATCACACTACTTCGGTGTTGGTCGCATCGGCAAGGACCAGATAGAGGACTACGCGGTTCGCAAAGGCTTGACCGTCGGCGAGACAGAGCGCTGGCTTCGCGCCAACCTCGCCTACGACGGGTAAGTTTGGTTTGGGCGAACCTGCTTTGAACGGTGACGTCTCGTCCCAATCACTAGCCTTCCCCTATGTCGAAGGGGAAGGCCTTATGTGAAACCAGAGGTTTGCCGTCCACTTGCCCGTCTGCTTTCTTGCATGCTCGCTGCCCTCCATACAATATTCTTTGGTAATATGTTGTCCGCTGATCGTCACAACCCTTTGTGGAGATATTGATGGACTACCAAGACATCCTCATGGAACAGACCGACGCCGTGATGAAGATCACCGTCAACCGACCGGAAGCGCGTAACGCCCAGAGTCGCATCATGCTGGAGGAGTTCGACGATGCCCTGATGAGCGTCGTGGAAGACGACTCCGTGCGGGTGGTCATCGTGGCCGGCGCAGGAGACCACTTCTCTGCGGGGCACGACCTCGGCAGCCAGCAGGAGAAGGACGATCGCATAGAGAGGCCTCTTGCCCCAGGCATTGCGGGGGCCTATCGCAGAAGCTACAACCAGAATTTTTCGAATAGCCTCAGGTGGCGCGACTTTCCCAAACCGACCATTGCTCAGGTGCAGGGCTACTGCATCATGGGCGGTCTGATTCTCGCTACCGCCTGCGACCTCATCATTGCCTCTGAAGACGCCCAGTTCTGTGACCGCACAGTCAGGTGGGGCGGGCCGCACGTGCAGTACGCCAGTCTGCCGTGGGAAGTAGGCTTTCGAAAGGCCAAGGAGTACCTCTTCACCGGCGATTGGATCGACGCCCGTGAGGCCGAGCGGTTGGGCCTGGTCAATCGCGTCGTTGCCAGGGACGCTCTGGAAGAGGAGACCATGGCTCTGGCGCAGCGCATTGCCTTGCAAGACCCTTTCGCGCTTCGATTGTCCAAGGCCTCCGTCAATCAGATGCAGGACGCCATGGGCTTTCGTAACGGCATCAACAGCGCCTTTCAGACCCATTCGCTGTCCATCGCTTTCCGACGAGAGCGCGACGGCGGCGACTCCTTCGACCTGGGCCAAGGCACGCAGCGGGCCAAGGACCGCGACCAAAAATTTGGCGACCGCGGTTAGTTTTGGATGTCCAGACGGGCCACTCTAGATACACGTATACAAAATTGATTCTTGGCTATTGCATGACTGCTGCGGCGCGCCGTCTGGTCGCATAGATGAGCGCTCTCTCCGATCTACGCGTCATCGACCTCTCCAGCGGAATCGCAGGGCCTTACTGCACCAAGATGCTGTCCGATTTCGGTGCTGAAGTAATCAAGGTTGAGCACCCCCAGTGTCCAGATCCCTCTCGAAGTCTCGGGCCCTTTCCCGAAGGTTGCCAGTACCCGCAGGATGTCGCGGCGGGCGGCATGTTCCTCTACCTCAACGGCGGCAAGAAGCCGGTCACGCTGGACATGGATACCGAGCAAGGCCGCACGCTGTTCACCGAACTGGTCGAATCGGCAGACCTGGTTGTCGAAAGCTTTTCGCCCGGTTACATGGATGGATTGAGACTGGGCTATGGGGACCTGGAAAAACTGAACTCCGGTGTAATTCTGGTCTCACTTACTCCTTTCGGCCAGACTGGACCTTGGGCTGCGTATCAGGCCACCGACCTGACCATCAACGCAGCGTCGGGCATCAGCTACGTCACAGGCTATCCCGACCGCGAGCCGCTTAAAGAGCCCGGTCACGAGACCGACTACCAGACAGGCGCAGCAGCCTTTCTCGGAGCCATGACTGCGCTAGCCTACCGGGACGTTTCCGGCATTGGCCAGCACGTCGACGTCTCAGCTCAAGAGGCCGCGCTATCGACCTTCAGCCCTCAGTTTCTCGGAGCCATGCACTCCGGCAGTTCGCCTACACGAGGCTCCGCAAGACTCATGCCGTGCAAAGATGGCTACGTCTCGCTGAACGTCCGCCATGACGCTACGTGGGAGTACATGTGGCTCTTCTTTGAGGAGCCTGAGATGATCGACGACGAACGCTTTGCAACGGCACCGGACAGGCGCAGGAACATCGTTGCACTAGAGGACTTATTAGAGCCGAGGCTGGCTCGCTACACTATGGAAGAGCTATTCCACGGCCTGGCGCCTCTGCGAATTCTCGTGGGCATGGTGCTGGAAATCGACAGGTTGCTCATCGATCCTCACCTGCAAGAGCGAGGCTTCTTCGTGGATCAGACAGATCCTGAACTGGGCAAGATGACCATGCCCGGTGCGCCGTTCCTGATGAGCGACACACCCTGGCAGGAGGGCCATATATCGCTGGATATCGGGTCGGACAATCGGGAAGTCTACTGCGGACTGCTAGGACACGACGACGCGGAGCTTGGCCGGTGGAAGGAGCAGGGAATTGTCTAGCAGCAAAGGCAGGCTTCCTCTAGAGCATCTTCGCGCGGTGGTGCTGACTCAGGCGTGGGCCGGGACATATACGACGCGCCTTCTGGCCGACATGGGGGCAGAGGTTATTCAGATTGAGGCCTTAGACAGACCTGATCCCTGGCGCGGCGGCTACCCACCCAGGCTATCAGGAACCTACCCGGATAACATCCCTGGTGAACGTCCCTTCGACAGGAACGCTGCCTACAACTCGGTCAACACAGGCAAGCGCGCCATTACCCTGGACTTCAATCACCAGGAAGCCAAGGACATGTTTCTTGACCTGGTGGGCATATCAGACATCATCGCAGAGAACTTCTCTGCCAGGGTAATGCCGAACTTTGGCATGGGTTACGACGTACTCTCAGAGGTAAACCCAAGCATTGTGATGCTT
>CAUZQF010000120.1:0-7335 GCA_963581905.1 Dehalococcoidia bacterium | reverse complement strand
GCGCCCTTCACTCTGGTGGACTTCGTCTCCATGGTAGAGAAGCGCGAGGGCAACGGTCGTCCCGCTGACATCAGTTCGCAGGTAATGCTAAAGGTGCGGGTCGCCGATGAGGTGATGCACACCGCAGCAGATGGCAACGGGCCAGTCAACTCTTTGGACAACGCGCTGAGAAAAGCCCTGCTGCAGTTCTACCCCAATATGGAGACGGTGCGACTGGTGGACTATCAGGTAAGAGTCGTGGACGAGAGCAGCAGTACAGGGTAGATTGTTCGTGTGCTGATTGAGTCAACAGACGGGCGGAATACCTGGAATACGGTCGGCTCGTCCGAGAACGTTATCGAGACCAGCTGGATGGCGCTGGCAGACAGCATGGAGTACTGGCTGGTGCGGGAGAGGACTGCCAGCGGCACGCATGTTACTGCCGTTTCTTAAAATCTTCTCCTTACCAATTTTATCCTGTACAATAGCCGTCCGTGTGGCTACACATATATTAACTCGGAGGGCAGGTGCTTGGATGCACGGTTCACGTCGTTAGGTACCCATCTACTCTTGGAGTTGAAGGACTGCAATCCTGAAATTCTGGATGACATGGAGTTCATCAAACAGTCGTTAATGGGAGCAGCCGTTGAAGCGGGGGCAACCATTGTTGGTGAGACCTTCCATAAGTTCTCGCCTGTCGGTGTAACAGGTGTTGTCGCCATCGCTGAATCCCACCTCTGCATTCACACGTGGCCTGAATACTCATACGCCGCCGCTGACATATTTACCTGTGGCGATGGGTTCAAGCCTTACGAAGCTGCGAAGCTAATTGTGGAACGCCTCCAATGCAAAGACCCAACCATAACTGAGGTCCAACGCGGCGTCATGCCCCAGACCGCGCCCGCACCTATCTAATCCAATAGTTAGGCTTTGAAATGGATAATCCACCGGACGGCAACTGGCACTTCGAACTAATAACCCCTGACCTACTGCAAGCCGAGAAAATCGATAAAGTGCTCTACCACGGGCAGACGGCACACCAGCACGTGCGCATTCAAGACGGGGCCAGTTTCGGCAGAAGCCTGGTCCTGGACGACAAGACCCAGTCCACGGAAGTCGACGAGTTCGTGTACCACGAGGCGCTGGTGCAGCCATGCATGATCGCCCATCCCAATCCCAAGGTCGTGTTCGTGGCGGGAGGCGGAGAGGGCGCAACCATCCGCGAGGTGCTACGGCACAAGTCGGTGGAAAAGGTCGTCATGGTGGACATCGACAAGGAGGTCGTCGACCTGTGCAAGCAGTACCTGACGAACCACCACCAGGGCGCCTTCGACGACCCCAGGCTGGAGCTGATTCACGACGACGCGCTGAAATACCTGGAAGAGACCACCGATCGTTTCGATGTAGCCATCATCGACGTGCCTGACCCATTAGAAGCAGGCCCGGCTTACATGATCTTCACGCAGGAGTTCTACAGGCTGTTGCAGAGCTGCATGACCGAGCAGGGCCTCATGGTGGCGCAGTCAGGACACACAGGCCCTGCGTTTACGGAGCAGTGTTTCTCTGCCGTGGCCAACACTGTGGGCAGCGTGTTCCAGGCAGCATACCTGTGCGAGGCTTTTGTGCCGGCTTTCGGGTCTACATGGGGGTTTGTGGTAGGGTCGCGAGGGCCAGACCCATCGAAGATATCCGTGGAAGACGTTGACCGACTTATTGCTGAGCGCATTTCCGTAGACAAAAACGGCGAACTACGCTTCTACGACGGCATCACGCACCAGGGCATGTTCTCTGTGCCAAAGTACCTGCGCCAGTCCATCGCCGCAGAGGACCGCATCATCACCAAAGACAACCCGCTGTTTGTCGAGTGAGTTTAGGGTGTCGGGCGTCTCTATACGGCTATCGACAGCCTATTATCCTAGCCTTCCACGATTACTCTGTACACATCGCTTTCGATTCCCACCGGGCAGTCTAACTTTAGCCCGACAAGATCGCCTTCCGCACGACTACGTTTTCGGACTGCGACACCAGTCGTGAAAGATAAACCGGGTAACCTTTAATTCGCAAATTTACCAGGTCGGCTTGTGCCTCTCCTATCTTCCCAGAGCGGGTGTAAGCTATCGCTCGCGACAGACGCGCGGAAATATGGTCACGATTCTACTCAATGGCTTTATCGTATGCTTCGAACGCCTCAAAACAGCGACCTTTAATCAAACACCTCCTACCAATTAAGACCAGTTTCCGTGAATCGTTTAGATCCATCAGCAAAATCCCAATATGTAAAACTTTAACTAGTATTCTACCTTAGAGTAATCACCACATTGATCAACTCCGCCAGTAAATTGAGCGAATCCTTTGCATGGCCTGCCTATCAAAATATGAATCCCACTGCGCCAATTCAAACGCTATTCTGTTAACAGATGTGCAGAATTCGCTCCATAGCAACCCTTACGAAGATGCCTCAGATGCTATAATCTCCGCAGGAGAACATATGGTCAATTCCTCACAAACAGCCCAGCGAATCCTCGAGGGGCTGAACGATAAACAGCGAGAGGCCGTCGAGACGATCGAAGGCCCTCTGCTCATTCTGGCAGGTCCCGGCAGCGGCAAGACCCGTGTCATAACCCAGCGCATCGCCTACATGATCCGCGTGGTTGGCGTGTCCCCGTACCGCATCGGAGCCGTCACCTTCACCAACAAAGCAGCCAGAGAAATGCGGGCTAGACTCTCGCCTCTGCTTGGTCCGGCGGCAGAGCATGTAACCGCCAAGACCTTTCACACCTTCTGTGCACTGGTGCTACGCCAGGACGGAGAGGCCATCGGCGTCAAACGAGAGTTTGCCATCTACGACGACTCGGACCAAATGTCGCTGATGAAGCGCGTGATGAAAGACTTGGAGCTGGACCCGAAGAAGTTCGCCACCAGAGCAATTCTCTCAGGGATCTCCAACGCCAAGAGCCAGTTGCTAACCTCTGAGGGGCTGGCATACCGATCAGCCAGCTACTTCGACGAGGTCATTGTGCGGGCATACGAGCACTACGAGGGCATTCTGCAGCAAAGCTCCGCCCTGGATTTCGACGACCTGCTTCTGAAGACTTACCAGCTCTTCGACAAGGTCCCAGAGGTGGCCAAGAAGTACCAGGAGCGCTACGTCCACTTCATGGTCGACGAGTTCCAGGACACCAACATCGCCCAGTACGCCATCGCTAAACAGGTGGCCTTCTCCTACTCCAACATCTGTGTGGTGGGCGATCCCGACCAGTCAATCTACACGTGGCGCAACGCAGACATACGCAACATTCTCAGCTTTCAGGACGACTACCCGAATGCCAAGATCATTGCGCTGGAGGAGAACTACCGCTCGACGCAAACCATTCTCGACGCCGCCAAAAGTCTCATTGCTGCCAACACGCAGCGGGTCGACAAGGACCTGTGGACTCAGAACGGCGCTGGCGTGCCTATAGTGGTCAGCGAGAGCTACAACGAGGTCGAAGAGGCCCAGTTTGTCGTCAAAGAGATCCAGTCGCTGACCAGAGGTAGCAACGCTCGATACAAACTTGGGGACATCGCCGTCATGTACCGCGTGAACGCGCAGTCCCGTGCCCTAGAGGAGTCCTGCATGCGATACGGCATGCCCTACCAGGTTGTGGGCGGCACGAAGTTCTACCAGCGACAGGAGATCAAGGACGTCACTGCCTACCTCCGGCTGGCCATTAACCCGGACGATGATGTAAGCCTGATGCGCGTCATAAACACGCCCACCAGAGGCATAGGACAGCGCACCCTGGATGAGCTGACTCGACTGGCTCGCGGTGCCAACATGTCTATGTTCGCAGCCATTAGCTCTTTATCCGCAGGGGCCACCGGCGACGCCAAAGAGTCCGACACAGGCGATGAGCTAAACAACCCCTTCCCTGCCCGTGCCTTGCGCGCACTGACCGACTTTCACGATCTTATAAAGGGCTTGCAGGCAGACAAAGAGGAGTCGGACATTCTGGACCTGATCGACAGCGTGCTGGACCGCACCGGCTACCAGACCTACCTGCTGGACCAGTCTGAGCGCGGCGAAGATCGGCTGGACAACGTACAGGAGTTCAAGTCCACGGCTCGAGATTTCCTGGTGCTAGGACGCGAGGAAGCGCTGACCGCCTTCCTGGAGAGCGTCAGCCTCGTCGCCGATGTGGACAGCATGGAGGAAAGGGCAGAGGCCATAACCCTAATCACGCTGCATCAGGCCAAGGGGTTGGAGTTCCCGGTTGTATTCATGGTCGGCATGGAGGAGGGCCTCTTGCCCCACATGCGCTCCATGGATGACCCCATTCAGTTGGAAGAGGAACGCCGCCTGTGCTACGTGGGCGTGACGCGGGCCAAGGAACGGCTGTACCTGTGCCGCGCCTTCCGACGTGGCTTCCGGGGCGGCTCTGAGCCCAGCATACCCTCACGCTTCCTGATGGACATTCCGCCCAAGCTAATTACGTCTCCTGTGCAGAATCAGCCCAAGACCAAGACGATCAAGTCGGCGGCCTGGACTCCAGGAGCACGACGCACCCGGCAGTCAGACGTTGGCTCCAACGGCAGCGCTAGCCCGTCCCCCAAGATTGGCAAGCCCGTCAAGCAGCGAAAGGCCGAGGCTGCGGCAGCTATTGCACATTTTTCCGTAGGGGACAAGGTCAAGCACGGCAAGTTCGGCGACGGCATCGTCATGGAGTGCAAGCCCGTGCACGAGGACTATGAGGTGACGGTTGCCTTCAAGGACAGCGACGCCGGCGTCAAGCGCCTCATGCTCAGCTTCGCCAAGCTGGAAAAAGTGTAGCAGGGGCTAATAGTCGTGCCTTTATGTCCCCAAATGTAATGCAGCCGATGTTAAGTGAGCCGGGTTTTTCGGAGATAAACATTGAATAAATCCATTCCTGCCTAGGGGCTGCTATCCGGACTTACTGACCCACGGACCGTACTCGCCGACTGTAGGCTTGCAGACCTTGCACGCGCGATAACCAGCGTCCTCCGCCCCAACAAACGATTCGAAATGCACGCGGTTCTCCGGCTTGGTGCGTCGGCCAGGCGGGCAATCGAGTCGGCAGTAAATCTTTGTTGTCTTGCACGCGTTTATTCGCATTGGCTGATTCTACACCTTCGCTTTACTTTATGTGAAAAATCTTGACACCTATCTTGAGCGAACGTAAACTCCAGTCAGGTCACCTGTCAGGCCCGCTGGCAGTCAAATACGGCAGTCAACAACGCAGATAATTGCAGGAGCCAACAACATGGCAACCGAGGAATCGGTCATAACTCCGGAGATGAAAGCAGCGATTGGAGTAGAATCGGAGCCTGTCTCATACGACGTCGAGAAGGGCGCCATTATAAAGTTCGCGCAGGCCATTGGCGACGACAATCCGCTGTTCAATGACGAGCAGGCTGCACGAAAGTCGCGGCATGGCGGAATTATCGCCTCGCCGACCTTCATGCGCTCTCTGATATCCAAATCGCCACCCAGCTTCAAGAGCCCCTACTCTGCGGCCCTGGACGGCGGCAGCGAATGGGAGTACTTCGAGCCTGTGCGAGCGGGCGACCACGTCACCGTCACCACGAAAATCGCGGACCTTTTCGAAAGGCCCGGGCGTCTCGGCAATATGCTCTTCACTATCCGAGAAACCAAGTACGTAAACCAGTTCGGCACCACAGTGGCCGTGCAAAGGACCACTGGAATTAGCTACGAGCCAGCGGAATAGCATTCAGCTTACAGCCATTAGCCTTCAGGTCTATCACATGCTTGGCTGCAGGCGGCCCACCTACGAAAGGATTATAGGATGAGCGAACAGGTATATTTCGAGGACGTCGAGGAAGGCACTGAGCTTCCGACGCTCCATAAAGACCCGACGACTCAGCAGCTGGTCAAGTACGCAGGCGCTTCCGGCGACTACTACCAGATTCACTACGACCAGAACTTCGCGAAAAACAACGGGCTACCGGATGTCATCCTGCACGGCGCGCTGAAGGGCTCATGGCTGGGACAGGTCATGACGGACTGGATTGGCGAAGGCGGTGACCTGAAGAAGCTGGTCACCCAGTACCGCGGCATGGACGTGCCCGGCACGCCTATCCTCGGCAAGGGCATCGTCAAGAGCAAGCGCGTGGAGAACTGCGAGAACATAGTGGAATGCGAGATCTGGCTGGAGAACCACGAAGGCACGAAGACCACCCTGGGCACGGGCATCGTTGCGTTGCCATCGCGGGAGTAGTCTCTTTACTGCCAATGCAGCACCACGAGCTTCGCACTGACGGAGCAGGGACAGGAATCAGGCGAAGAGTAGCAGAACTCCTCCTCCAATAAGCAGACCTTCTACTAGATACTGGAACAGACGTGCCGACGCTCTTTTCGCGATCCATTGCCCGATGTACGACGCTATAAAGCCCATCACACCCAATGCCAGGCCGACTGCTAGCGCTTCTGTTCCAAGCAATTCGTTACCTCTGTACACGAAGAGCTTGGGCGTTTGTGCAAATAACATGGCAGCGGAAGACGTTCCAACGTAGGCCATGCCGGTCAGTCCGTATGCCAGAAAGAACGGCGCACGTAACGGCCCCGGCACTCCAAGAAACCCTCCAACAAAGCTGGTCCCGGCTCCAACCAGGGCGAACTTTCGCAGGCCTAGATTGCGTTCCCTGCCCCAGTGAGTATGCCGAAACACGACAAATACCAGTAAAAGGACGCCCAAGGCCCGCGTAATGAAAGTTGGCGGAGTGATGACAAACAGAAAGCTCGCCAATATCGAAACGGGTAATGCGCCAAAGGTATGCCATTTCACCACCGGCCAAGAGATCTCTCTCCAGTTCAGACCTGTGCGAGAGATTGCAGCCAGGAGAGCCGCCACGCTGACGATAGGAATCGCTTCCTTGGGTCCGAATACCAGGACCAGGGCCGGCATGAGAAGAACTCCACCACCGAACCCTGCCACACCTGCTACGGTAAACGCGAATAAGGAAGCTACGCCCAGAAGGGACATCAACCAGACATCAGGCACCTATCAGTTAAGCTCCGAATTCAGACGTTTTGACATGAACACTCCACAGACTTAAGTAGCATTTGGCCAGACAGCCTTTCGGGGGCCTTGGGAGTGTAACAACCGCTTGTTACAGGGTCAATCTAGACCAGATTCTTCGTAGCGATCCGCTCACAGACTATGGGGCAGCGCTCAAGGTAGGTCTAAAATTTTCCTAACCTGTTGCGCGAGAGTGTTCGCCGTGAATGGCTTTTGGATAATCGAACAGTAGCTTTCGAGTTCGCCCTCACGAGCAAAATCCTCGTCCGTATAGCCCGTCATGTAAAGCACGTTGGTGTGAGGGTGCGTCTCCCTGAAT